>CAILKA010000668.1 GCA_903834645.1 uncultured beta proteobacterium | reverse complement strand
CTCGTCAATGCCACCTTGCCCATGTCCAGCACCCCCGCTTGGCCTGCTTACATCCGCCAGGATGTAACTACGGATGTAAGCAGGTTTTCTCAACACCCCCACACATTCCCGAAACGTCAATCGGCCGGAAAGCCTCGTATTTCCTAGGGAATGGCGGGATGCTATCAACAATTCCGAATGAGGGCAAACCCTCGAATAGCCGCATTCGTAATGCGAAGGTCGGGAGTTCGACTCTCTTCACCGGCACCAATCCAGACGGGCGTTGGTAGGTTAGTAGCCGCTAACGCCCGTTTTCATTTTCGGGTGTGCTCTTCAAGCTGGGCGGCTTCGTGAAATCGTGCCGCACCTGCGGCCTTCCGTGAAGGCCCCCCCCCGTTCAGGGTGGCAGGGTGCGGGCCACACTTTCGGCTTGCGGTCCACCCCCCTTGCGGCGCCAACTCCCGTTTGCGCGCAAGCCCGAGCGGCCGCAGGGAGATGCGTTTCATGCCCCAAAAAATCATCCGCCGATTGAGCGTCGCCCAGGCCCGCCCTGGGCTCGCGATGCTGGCGTGCAGCACCGCCCTGATCGCCCTGGCAACCCAGGCCCAGGCCCAGGTCTTCGTCTCGCCCGACCTCAACCAGGAGCTGGTGGCGACGCCCAAGACGGGCTCGTCCGTCACGTCATCGGGCGGCACGCAAACCTACTCCACCCACTCGAGCGGCAGTACTGGCCCGCGTTCCTGGGGCATGGGACGCAACTGGTTGCGCGAGGTGAACGGCAACGTGCTGATCCAGGCCATCGTCTACACCGACGGGCCCACTGCGAGCATGCAGGTACGCTCGGCCGTGATGGCGCAGGGCGGCTCGGTGCGTCGCGTGTACCCGGCCTTGTCGGCGCTGGCGATCGTCGGCACGCGCGAGACGATCCAGAAGGTCATCCAGCTCCCGGGCGTACGCACCGTATCGCCCAACCGCATCACGTTGCGCACGTCGACGACGGCAGCCCCGGTCTTCTTGCATCCGATGCAACCGCTGGTTTCCATGACCCAGCAGCTCGCCGCGCAGAGCCCCCTGCAGGTCTCCACCGGCACCCCTTTGCGCAGCGCCACGTCGCCCGGCGGGGCGGGCGTCACGATCGCCGTGCTCGACACGGGCGTGATGGGCTCGCACGTCAGCCTTCGCGACGCGCAGGGCCGCTCGCGGGTTCGGGCCTCCGTCGACCTGACGCGTGATCTCACGGAAGCCTGGCGGCTGGGCATCGACACCTCGGTGGCGAGCCTGCAGGACTGCCACCGCGCCAACCCGAACGCGAGCTTCGCCGACCCCCATGGGCACGGCACACATGTGGCTTCGGTGGCCGCGGGAGCCCTCTCGCGACCCATGTTCCCGCATGCCGGCGGTCTCGCATCCGGCGCTTCGATCGTGGACATGCGTGTTCTGGACGAGAACGGCGTGGGTCAGCTCGACGAGGTGCTGGCCGGCATCGATTGCGCGATCCGGCGTGCGCCGGAGCTGGGCGTGCGCGTGATGAATCTGAGCCTGGCCTCCGACTCGCGCGAAAGCTACGTGACGGACCCGCTGTGCCAGGCGGCACGCATCGCCGTCGCCTCGGGTATCACGATCGTTGCGGCAGCGGGCAACTTCGGCACCACCGTGATCAGGGGCCAAGTCCGTGAGGCCTACGGTGGCATCGGCTCGCCCGGGATCGATCCGAGCGTCATCACCGTGGGCTCGGTGAACTGGCGCAGTTCCGTGCCGCGCAACGACGACTCGGTGAACCACTTCAGTTCGCGCGGGCCCACGCGTGGCGAGCTGTGGAGCGCGGGCAAGTCGCTCGGGCGGGACAACTTGCTCAAGCCTGATCTCGTGGCCCCGGGCAACCGGCTGGTGGGAGCGATGGCCATGCTGCCTGGCGGCCGCCGGCCGACCCTCGTCATGCAGAACCCGTCGCTCGAGTTGCCGATGCTCGGCTCGAACGACAGCAACCGGCTGATGGAGCTCAGCGGCACCTCGGTGGCAGCGCCGGTCGTGGCAGGCGCGGCCGCCTTGCTGCTCGAGACCAACCCGGGCCTGACGCCACCGCTGCTCAAGGCGATGCTGCAGTACACGGCCGAGCCGCTGCCTCGGGCCCACCTGCTTCAGCAGGGTACGGGGCTGCTCAACGTCACAGGCGCACCGACGCTGGCGGGCGTGGTGCGCACGGATGTTTCCACTCTGGCTGCCAGCCCAGCCGCTTCCGCCGGAATGACACTT
>CAILKA010000667.1 GCA_903834645.1 uncultured beta proteobacterium | reverse complement strand
GGCCGGCTCGACGCGCGCCACGCGCTTCGGGCGCGTGAGCGGCTACGCCACGCGCGCCCATGAGGAGATCTGCCTGCTCGTGCAGCTCGAGACGAAGGACGCGCTGCAGCACCTCGAGGCCATCGCCGCCCTGGACGGCATCGACGGGATCTTCATCGGCCCGGCCGACCTGCATGCCTCGCTGGGTCACGCCGGGGAGATCGCGCACCCGCAGGTGTGGCCGCTGATCGAGGACGCCATCGGCCGCATCCGCGCAGCGGGCAAGGCCCCCGGGATCCTGATGGTCGACGAGAAGCTGGCGCAGCGCTGCATCGAGCTGGGCACCCTTTTCACAGCCGTGGGTTCGGACGTGGGCATCCTGGCGCGCGGGGCCGATGCACTGGCGGCGAGGTTCCACAAGGCCCGCGGCTGATCGGCGCCGCGCGCCCGCATGGCCATCCTCGATGCGCTCACCGATGGTCGCCCACACCTCCTTCGAATCCGAGGCGCAGCCACCTGTGCAGACCGGGCCCGCCGCCTGGCGCGGCGCCGAACTCGCCTCGCGCACCGACTGGATCGAGCCGCTCGAGGCCGCCGACATCGCCGAGCTGGAAGCAGCGATGCGCGCCTTCCTCGGCCGCGGCGGGGAGGTGGCCGCGCGGCTGGGCGCCATCACCGCGCAGGACTTCCCGCTGCCGCGGCTGGCCCCACGCCTGGCCGCGCTGCGCACCGAGCTGCTGCAGGGCCGGGGCTTTGCGCTGCTGCGGCGGCTGCCGGTGGAGCGCTACACGCCGGCCGAGCGCGCCACGCTCTTCATGGGCCTGGGCGCGCACCTGGGCCGCGCGCGCTCGCAAAACGCGCAGGGCCACGTGCTCGGCCACGTGCGCGACCTGGGCCTGGCCAGCCGCGACCCGAACGTGCGGCTGTACCAGACGAGCGAGCGCCAGACCTTCCACACCGACTCCTGCGACATCGTGGGGCTGCTGTGCCTGCAGGAGGCGCGCCGTGGCGGCGACTCGCTGCTGGTGAGCGCGCTGGCGCTCTACAACGAGTTGCTGCGCACGCGCCCGGCGCTGGCCGCGCGGCTGCTGCGCCCGATGGCGCACGACCGCCGCGGCGAGGTGCCCGCCGGCCAGCAGCCCTTCTTCATGATCCCGGTGCTGAGCTGGCACGCGGGCGCCCTGACGGTCTTCTACCAGCGCCAGTACGTCGACAGCGCGCAGCGCTTCGAGGCCGCGCCGCGCTTGGAGCCCGAAGACGTGCAGGCCCTGGACGCCTTCGACGCACTGGCCGAGAACCCGCAGCTGCATCTGCGCATGCGCCTGGCCCCGGGCGATATCCAGTTCGTGCACAACCACGTGCTGCTGCACGACCGCACCGCCTTCGACGACCACCCCGAACCCGAACGCCGCCGCCACCTGCTGCGCCTGTGGCTGGCCGCACCCGGCGCGCGCGAGCTGCCACCGGCCTTTGCAGCGCGCTACGGCTCGCTCACCGTGGGCGACCGCGGCGGCATCGTCGTGCCCGGCATGCGGCTCACGGTGCCGCTATCCTCGCCCGCCTCCTGACCTTTGCCCAACCCGCCGTGCCCGCGCTGCCCACCACCGAGCTCTACCTGATCGCCATGGCGATCATCTTCGCGCTGCCCTACGCGGTATGGCGGCTGGCGCGCACCGAGTACTGGGCGCCGCTCGTGGTGGTGCAGATCGTCACCGGCATCGTGCTGGGCCCCGGGTTGCTGGGCGCGGCTTTTCCCGAGTTCTACGGCTTCGTCTTCACGCCGCAGGTGGTGGGCGCGCTCAACGGCGTGGCCTGGTGGGCGGTGATGCTCTTCGTGTGGATCGCCGGCATCGAGCTCGACCTGCGCCAGGCCTGGCAGCGCCGGCGCGAGACCGGCCTGGCCGCGGGCCTGGCGATGGCCGGCCCGGTGGCGCTGGGCTGCGGCGCGGGCGTGCTGCTGCTCGTGTGGGGCGGCTGGATCGGCGCGCGCGCGCAGCCCTGGCAGTTCGTGCTCGGCGTGGGCATGGCCTGCGCGGTGACGGCGCTGCCCATCCTCGTGCTGCTGATGGAAAAGCTGGGCATCCTGCGCCAGGAGCTCGGCCAGCGCATCCTGCGCTACGCGAGCCTGGACGACATCGCCATCTGGGCGGTGCTGGCCGTCGTGCTGATGGACTGGCAGCGTGTGGGCCGGCAGGTCGTCTTCCTCGCGGCCTTCGCGCTGGCCGCCTGGGCCATGCGGCGGCTGATGCAGCGCCTGCCCGAGCGCGACCGCTGGTACGTGAGCCTCGTGTGGCTGGTGGTGGTGAGCTTGGGCGCCGACTGGTGCGGGCTGCACTTCATGGTGGGCGCGTTCCTCGCCGGCGCGGTGATGGACGGCCACTGGTTCAACCAGCAGAAGATGGACCTGCTGCGCGACCACGTGCTGCTGGTTCTGATGCCGGTCTTCTTCCTCTCCACGGGCCTGCGCACCAGCTGGGACCTCGGCGGCCCGGCTGTCTTCGTCGCCGCGGGCCTGCTGCTGGCGGCTGCGATAGCCGGCAAGTTCGGCGGCGTCTGGCTGGCCGGGCGCGCCCTGGGCTGGAGCCGTCACGACATCGCGCTGGCCGCCTGGCTGCTGCAGACCAAGGGCCTCATCGAGATCATCTTTGCCAGCATCCTGCTGGACAAGGGCGTGATCACGAGCGCGATGTTCACCGCCTTGCTGCTGATGGCGGTGGCCAGCACGATGCTCACGGTGCCGATGGTGGCGCCGCGCCTGGCGCGCTCGGCTCCTTCACCCTGAACCACGCCGCGTACATCGCCGGCAGCGACAGCAGCGTGAGCGCGGTGGCCACGATCAGGCCGCCCATGATGGCCACGGCCATCGGGCCCCAGAAGACGCTGCGCGTGAGCGGAATCATCGCCAGCACCGCCGCCGCAGCCGTCAGCACGATGGGGCGGAAGCGCCGCACCGCGGCCTCGACGACGGCGGTCCAGTCGGCCACGCCGCGCGCGCGGTCCTGCTCGATCTGGTCGATGAGGATCACGGAGTTGCGCATGATCATGCCCATGAGCGCGATCACGCCCAGCAGCGCCACGAAGCCGAAGGGGCGGTCGAAGACCAGCAGCGCCACGGCCACGCCAGCCACGCCCATCGGGCCGGTGAGGAAGACGAGCATCGCGCGCGAGAAGCTCTGCAGCTGCAGCATCAGCAGCGTGAAGATGATGAAGAGCATCACCGGCACCCCCGCAGCGATCGAGCCCTGGCCCTTCTGGCTCTCGGCGAGCGCGCCGGCGACATCGATGTCGTAGCCAGCGGGCATCTTCGCCTTCAGGGCCTGCAGCGCCGGCCACAGCTGCTTGGTCACCGTGGGCCCCTGCAGGCCCTCGGCCACGTCGCCTTGCACCGTCACCGCGTATTGCCGGCCCTCGCGCCACATCACGCCGGGCTCCCAGTCCAGGCGCACGCGCGCCACCTGCGCCAGCGGGATGGTGCGCCCCGAGGCGGTGGGCAGGTAGGCGTTGCCGAGGTCGGTGATGGCATCGCGCTCGCTGCGCGGCTGGCGCAGCACGATGTCCACGAGCTTGTCGCCCTCGCGGTACTGGCCCACCGTCACGCCCGACAGCAGCGTGCGCGAGGCCTGCGCGATGGCCTGGCTCGTCACGCCCAGCGCGCGCGCCTTGTCCTGGTCCACCTCCAGGCGCAGCACCTTCACGCGCTCGTTCCAGTTGTCGTTCACGCCGCGCATGCCGGCGTGGGCGCGCAGCACCTCCTTGGCCTCCTCGGCCCAGGCGCGCACCCCGGCAGCCTCGGGCCCGACCACCCGGAACTGCACGGGGTAGGGCACCGGCGGCCCGTTGGGCAGCAGCTTCACGCGGCCGCGCACCTCGGGGAACTCGGTGGCCAGCAGCGCGGGCAGGCGCTTGCGCAGTTCCTCGCGTGCCTTGAGATCCTTGGGCACGAGGATGGACTGAGAGACGTTGCCTTGCGGGAAGATGTTGTCCAGCGGCAAGTAAAAGCGCGGCACCCCCGAGCCCACCCAGGTGGTGACGGTGTCCAGGCCCGGCTCCTTCATCATGCGGGCCTCGAAGCGGCGCGCCAGCGCCTCGCTCTCGCGCACGGTGGAGCCCTCGGGCAGCCACAGGTCCACGAGGATCTCCGGGCGGCTGGAGTCGGGGAAGAACTGCTGCTGCACGCGGCCCATGCCCGCCAGCCCGGCCGCAAAGATCGCCACCGTGGCGGCGATGGTGATCCAGCGGTGGCGCACGCAGGCGTCCACCAGGCGCCGGAAGCGGCTGTAGAAGGGCGTGTCGAAGAGCTCGTGCGCCTGGCCATCCGCGCGCGGGCGGTTGTGCAGCAGGGCGGCTCCCATCCACGGCACGAAGTACACCGAGACGAGCCAGGAGATCACGAGCGCGGCGGAGGTGACGGCGAAGATCGCAAACGTGTACTCGCCGGTCACGGACTTGGCCAGCCCGATGGGCAGGAAGCCCGCGGCCGTGATGAGCGTGCCGGTGAGCATCGGCATCGAGGTGGCGTCGTAGGCGTAGGTGGCGGCGTAGACCTTGTCGTGGCCCTCCTCGAGCTTGCGCACCATCATCTCCACCGCGATGATGGCGTCGTCCACCAGCAGGCCCAGCGCGATGATCAGCGAGCCCAGCGAGATCTTGTGCAGGCCCACGCCCCAGTAGTACATCGTCACGAAGGTGATGGCCAGCACCAGCGGGATCGTCAGCGCCACCACCATGCCGGGCCAGATGTCGATGCGCAGCGGCTTCGTGTGCAGCCCCAGGCTGATGAAGCTCACCGCCAGCACCACGGCGATGGCCTCCAGCAGCACGCGCACGAATTCGCCTACTGAGCGCGAAACGGCCTGCGGCTGGTCCTGCACCTGCTCGAGCGTGATGCCCGCCGGCAGCGCCTGGCGGATCGCGCCGAGCTCGGCGCGCAGCCGCTTGCCCAGCTCGATGATGTCCCCGCCACGGGCCATCGACACGCCCACGGCCACCACCTGCCGGCCCTGGTGGCGCACGAGCACCTGCGGCGGATCGACCACGCCGCGCCGCACCTCGGCGATCTGCCCGAGCTGGATGAGGCTGGCCGCACCGGTGGCCGGGTTCACGCCGCGGATGGGCATGCGGCGCAGCTCCTCGACGGAGCCGAATGCCCCGGGCACGCGCACCTGCAGGTTCTGCGAGCCGGCGTCGAGCACGCCCGCGCCTTCCACGGCGTTTTGCGCGGCGAGCTGCGCGAGCACCTGGTTCAGGTCCAGGCCGAGCTGCGCCAGGCGCTTTTGCGAGATCTCGATGTAGACCTTCTCCGGCTGCGCGCCGAAGAGCTCCACCTTGGCCACGTCGGGCACCCGCAGCAGCCGCGCGCGCACGTCCTCGGCGAAGACGCGCAGCTCCTCGTCGGAGAAGCCGTCGGCCGACAGCGCGACGATGGAGCCGTAGACGTCGCCGAAGTCGTCGTTGAAGAAGGGGCCGATCACGCCCTGCGGCAGCGTGCCGCGGCCGTCGTTCAGGCGCTTGCGCACCTGGTACCAGACGCCCGAGACGTCTTTCGGCGGCGAGCTGTCCTTGAGCTGCAGGAGTGTCAGCGACTCGCCGGGCTTGGTGTAGCTGCGGATGACGTCGGCGTAGGGCACCTCCTGGGCCAGGCGCTCGATGCGGTCGGTGACCTGCTCGGCCATCTGCTGCGCGCTCGCCCCCGGCCAGAAGGCCTGCACCACCATGACTCGAAAGGTGAAGGGTGGGTCCTCGTCCTGGCCGAGCTGGAAGTAGGCGGCCGCGCCCAGCACCAGCAGCACGATCATCAGGTAGCGCGTGAGCGCCGGGTGCTCCAGCGCCCAGCGCGAGATGTTGAAGCGCGAGGCCGCGCGTGCGGCGGCGGGGGTGGGGCTGGCGTCGCTCACTGGGCGGCCTTTGCGGCCGTGCCCGGCTCGACGTAGAGCGTCACCTTCTGGCCCGGGGCCAGCGTGTGCACGCCGGCGGTGACCACCGTCTCGCCGGGCTGCAGCCCGGCCACGACCACGATGCGGTTGCCATCGGCGCCGGCTACCGTCACCGGCCGCGCCTGCACCACCATCTGGGCGCGGTCCAGCACCCACACGGTGGAGGCGCCGCGCTGCTCGAAGACGGCGGCCAGCGGCACAGTGAAGGCGCCCGCGCCCCGGCTGGGCGGTGCCGATGCGCCGGCTGAGGCGCCCGCGGCAGCCCGGGCCGAGGTGCCCGCCTCGGGGCCAGGCACCCTCACGGTGGCCGTCTGGCCCAGGCGCACGGGCGCGCCGCCGAGATCAGCCTTCACGAGAAACGTGCGCGTGACGGGGTCGGCGGCAGCGGCGATCTCGCGCACCGTGGCGGGCCAGGTGCGGGTGTCGTCGCCCCACAGGCGCACCTGCAGCCGGCCGGAGCGGCCCTGCAGCGCGCGCAGTGCCTCGGCGCGGTCTTCCGGCACGGCGAACCAGGCTTCGCGCGGGCCGTCGTGCGCCAGGCGCAGCACGGGCGTGCCGGCGGCCAGCACCATGCCCGGCTCGGCCTCCACCGCCGTGACCACCCCGCTCACATCGGCCGTGAGCGCGGCGTAGCCCGACTGGTTGGCCTGCACGCGCAGTTGCGCCTCGGCCTGCTCGGCGACTGAGCGCGCGCTCTTGACGCCGGCCTCGCGCCGCTCGAGCTCCGCGCCGCTGATGAAGCCCTGCTCGCGCAGCGACACGAAGCGGCGGTACTCGCTCTCGGTCACCTCGAGCTGCGCGCGAGCAGAGGCCAGCGCGGCGCGCGCGGCGTCCTGGCCGAGCTGCAGGTCCTGCGGGTCGAGCCGGGCCAGCACCTGGCCGGCGCGCACGGCCTGGCCGGCGTCGGCCCGGCGCTCCACGAGCTTGCCGCCCACGCGAAAGGCCAGGCGCGACTCCACGCGGGCGCGCACCTCGGCGGCGTACTCCTGGCCAACGGCGCGGGCGGCGGTACCCACCACCTCCACGCGCACGGCGCGAACGGGCTCCACCGGCGCAGGGGTGCGGCCACAGGCCGCCAGCAGCAGCACGCCGGAGGCGGCCAGGAGGAAACGGGCGGGCATGGGGCCTTGGCGGGTCATCGCTTGACGCTGTCTAGCCGAAAGCGGGCGATGGTAGGAGCCCGACTTGACACTGTCAAGTGACTGCGCCAGAGTGCGCCCCACGATGTCCGCTGCCGCCGCCCGACACCTGAACGACCCGCCTGCCCTGCGCGAGCGCGTGCTCCAGGCCAGCCGCGAGCTGCTCGCAGAGGGCGGCCCGGCAGCGCTGAGCATGCGCGAGGTGGCGCGCCGCTCGGGCGTGACGCACCAGGCGCCCTACCACCACTTCCCGGACAAGGAGTCCATCGTGGCGGAGCTCGTCACCCAGGGCTTCGAGGAACTCGCCGCGCGCATGGCGCGCGCCAACGACCTGGCCGCGCCCCAGGGCCCCGGTGGCAAGCGCGCCGCGCTGCTGGCCGCCGCCGAGGCCTACCTGGGCTTCGCGCTGGAGAACCCGGCCGTGTTCCGGCTGATGTTCCGGCCCGAGCTGTGCCAGGCCGCGCGCTTTCCGCAGGCGCGCGAGGCGGCCGAGCGCGCGCGCGCCGAGCTGCAGCGCCTGGTGCGCACCGTGCACGACGGCGACTTTGACGAGGCCCTGGCCAGCCTGCACTGGGCCCACGTGCACGGCCTGGCCTGCCTGGCGCTGGACGGCCCGCTCGAGCATTGCGTGCCCACGCAGGCCGAACGCCGCGCGCACCTGCAGGCGGCCACCGAGCACTTCGTGCGGATGGTGCTGCGCTGAGCGGGCGCGGGCGCCACCACCGCCACAGCGCTCGTGGCCCGCATCTCACTTATGCTTGTGGGAAACAGCTAAAAGATCCCAGGGGATGCCCACACCACGGCCCAAGGCCAGCACCTCGCGCGCCCCCGCGGCGGCGGCTGCCGGGCGCGCGTCAGCGCACACAGGCGCAGGCTGCGCATCGCCGCCGGAGTCGCCCTGGCGCGGGCAGCGCGAGCACTCCGAGCGTGCGCGCCTGGCCAAGCGAGAGTCGGTGCTGCGGGCGGCCGCCCGGGCCTTCGCCCTGCGGGGGGTGCAGGGCACGTCGATGGACGACATCGCCGCTGAACTCTCTGTCACCAAGCCCACGATCTACCGCGCCGTCGGGGACAAGGAAGCGTTGATCCAGGCCTGCGAGGAGCGGATGAATGCCCGCTTCCTGCAGGCCATGCACGAGGCCGAGGCCGACGGCGGCACCGGACTGCAGAAGGCCTTGCGCTACCAGTGGCTCAGCCTGCAACTGATCGATGGCGACGACTTCGGCCGCCTCGTCATCGTGCTGGGCGCCAACCGCGACCTGTTCTCCGCGCTTTCGCAGTCCACGCGCGCCATGCGCGAGCAGGTGCAGTCGCGCGTGAGGCGCTGGATAGAAGCCGACCGGCGAGCCGGGCTGGTGCGCGCAGAGATCGACCCTCGGGTGGCTGCGCTGGCACTGTTTGCGACCTTCAACTTCATCCCGCGCTGGTACCGCCGCGAGGGCAGCGACTCGCTGGAGCGGGTCTTCGAGCAGCATCGCAGGATGTTCGTCTGGGCGCTGTCGGACCAGCCCGAGGCACACTGGCTGCTGGCCTGAGAGGGGCTCCGAGGCCTCGCCGGGCGCAAGCCTCGGCACCCACGGGTGAACACCTACGGGCAAGATCGTACCCGTGAGTACGATCTTTCGGTCGCCGTGGTCGGCCGAACGTCTCGGCTGCCCCCCGCCCGGAGAACGATCCCGATGTCCTCGACCATGCTGGCCGCCGTCGTCCACGAGCACGGCGGCCTTGACCGCATCGTGCTCGAGCCGCAATGGCGGCGCCCCGAGCCCGGTGCCGGCTGGGTGCAGCTTCGGGTGCGAGCGTGCTCGCTGAACTACCACGACATCTTCACGCGGCGCAGCATGCCGGGCATCAAGGTGCCCTTGCCCATCGTCATCGGCTCGGACATCGCAGGCGAGGTCTCGGCCGTGGGCGAAGGCGTCACCGGCTGGAAGCCCGGAGACCGCGTGCTGGTCGATCCGCTGCCCCTGGCCGACGGACCCAAGGGGATGATCGGCGAGATGTACGACGGCGGCCGCGCCGAGTACTGCTGCGCCTGGGCACCGAGCCTCGTGCGCATACCCGAAGGCGTGAGCTTCGAGCAGGCGGCCTCGCTGCCGCTGGCCTACGCCACCGCGCACCGGATGATGGTCACGATCGGCCAGGTGCGCGCGGGCGAGACCGTGCTGGTGCTGGGCGCAAGCGGAGGCGTGGGCACGGCGTGCGTGCTGCTTGCCAAGCTCGCGGGCGCCCGCGTGATCGCCTGCGCCGGATCCGACGACAAGGCGGCCCGCCTGAAGGCACTTGGCGCCGACGAGGTCATCAACTACCGCACGCACGACCTCATGGAGGCGGTGCACGCACGCGTGGGCAAGCCACGCATCGCGGGCACCGGCGGCGTCGACGTGGTCGTGAACTTCACGGGCGGCAACAGCTGGCAGGCGTGCATACGCTGCCTCAAGGTGGGCGGCAGGCTGCTCACCTGCGGCGCCACCGCGGGGTACGAGGAGAAGATCGACGTGCGCTACGTCTGGACCTTCGAACTCCAGCTCCAGGGCAGCAACGGCTGGCGGCGCGAGGACATCGTCGCGCTGCTGGAGCTGGCGCGCAGCGGACGCATGCCTCCGGTCATCGACAAGGTGCTGCCACTGGCGCAGATCCACGAGGCCGAGCGCCTGATGGAGGAGCGCGAGGTGTTCGGGAAGGTCGTCGTCACGCCTTGAACGCCTGCGGCGCAGCCGATGCCCCCCAAGCCCCGAAACCCCCGCATGACCCCCTTGCAGTCGAACCGGAGGTGCACGCATGAACCCGGCCTCCCCTGAACCCCTGACGTTGCAGGCCCTGGCGGCGATGTGCGAGGGTTCGCCCTTCATCCGCTTTGCCGGGATTCAGCCCCTCGAGGTGGACGCACCGGCCCAGCGCAGCGTCTGGCGCATGCCCTGGCGCGCCGAGTTCGAGCGTGCACAGGGCTCGGGTCAGTGGCAAGGCGGGCCGATTGCCGCGCTGATCGACACCGCCGGCTGCATGGGGCTGATCGCCGTCACGGGCAAGCCCGCCGGCACGGTGGACTTCCGCACCGACTACCTGCGGCCGGCCACCGGCGCCCACCTCACGGCAGTGGCCACCGTGCGGCGCGCCGGCCGCACGATGGGCGTGGTCGACGTGGACGTGCTCGATCCCCAGGATCGCCTGGTGGCTGCCGGGCGCGGCACCTTCTTCATCGAGCAGGCACGATGATCCCGACCCAATGGCCCGGCAACCTGGGCTGCACGCTCAACCCGCATGCGCCGCCCGACGCGGTGGCCCTCATCGACCTGTCGGATCCGCAGCGCGAGCGGATCTGGTCGTATGGCGAGTTCACCGGCCGCTGCGACGCCGTCGCGCGGGGCCTGCGCAAGGCGGGCCTGGCGCGAGGAGACCGCGTGGGCCTGATGTGCGCCAACTCCGCAGACGCCCTGGCCGTCATGCTCGGCACCATGCGCGCCGGCTGCGTGGCGGTGCCCGTGAATCCGCGCGCCGGGGCCGACACGCTGGCCTTCATGCTCCAGGACGCGCAGATGCGCGTGGTCTTCGTCGACCCGGCCCACGCCCCGCTGGTGCCCGCAGGCGCCGAGGTGCTCACCCTCGACAGCCCGGCCTTCGAGGACTTCCTCGACCCCGGCCCCTTCGAACCGGTGGAGCCGGCACCAGACGAGATCGGGCTGATCCTCTACACCTCGGGATCCACGGGGCGGCCCAAGGGCGTGCTGCTGTCCCACGCCAGCCAGGTGCTCATCGCGCGCGGCTACTGCACGCCCGCCATGGATGCTTGCCTGGCCGCCGGCCCGAACATCGTGGCCGCGCCGTTGTTCCACATGAACGCGACGGTGAACGTCACGATGACGCTGCTGCTGGGCGGCGCCTTCGTGCTGATGGCGCGCTTCGATCCGGTTCTCTACATCCAGGCCGTGCACCGGCACCGCGTGAGCGTGATCTCCGGCGTGCCCACGATGGCCGCCATGATGGCGCTCGAGACCGATGCCCTGCACGGGGCGGACCTGTCTTGCGTGCAGCTGGTGGTGATCGGCTCGGCGCCGCTGTCGCAGACGGTGCTCGCGCAGGTGCAGCGCCTGCTGCCCGGAGCTGCCGTCATCAACAGTTACGGCACGACCGAGACCGGTGCGGGCTATTTCGGCGCCCACCCTGAGGGACTGGCGCGTCCGCCGATGTCGGTGGGCTACCCGCAGGCCCACGGCGAGCTCCGCCTCGTGGGCGAAGGGGCGCCCGAGCGCGGCGTGCTGCAGGTGAAATGCGCCACCCGGATGACGGGCTACCTCAACCGCCCGGAGCTCACGGCGCAAAAGCTGCTCGACGGCTGGATCGACACCGGCGACATCATGAGCCGCGACGCGCAGGGCTGGTACTACTTCATCGGTCGCGCCGACGACATGTTCGTGTGCTCCGGCGAGAACATCTACCCGGGCCAGGTCGAGCGGCTGCTCGAGCAGCACCCCGACGTGCTCGAGGTCTGCGTGGTGCCGCTGGACGACCAGCTGCGCGGCAAGGTGCCGGTGGCCTTCGTGGTGCCCCGCCCCGGCACGCAGCCCACGGCCCAGGCCCTCAAGGACCATGTCATCGCACACGCGGCGCCGCACCTGTACCCGCGGCGTGTCTGGTTCATCGGGCGCATGCCGCTGGCCGGCACGAACAAGATCGACCGCCAGGGTCTGACCGCGCGCGCCCTGACCCTCGCCCAGGAGGCCACGCCTTGAGATGCCAGCTTGACCACTTCATCGTGGCCGTCCCCGATGTCCGGGCGGCCAGCCTCGCCGTGGCCGACGGGCTGGGCATCGCGCCGGCTTTTGGCGGCGCCCACCCCGACCACGGCACCTGCAACGCGCTGCTCTCGCTTGGCGAGGGCCGCTACCTCGAGTTCATCGGACCCGATCCGACGGCAACGGCGCCAGGCCCACTGGCACGCCGGGCCGCGTCCGTCGACGGGGCCGAGGTCTGGGGCTTCGCCGTGGCGCTGGGCGACCTCGAGTCGCTGGCCCGGATGGCCCCGTCCTGGGGCCTGCAGGCGACCGCGCCCTTCGATGGGAGCCGCCGCACGACCCAAGGCGAGGTGTTGCGCTGGCGGCTGCTGGGCCTGTCGTCTCCCGCTCTCGGGGGGCTCGTGCCTTTCGCCATCGACTGGCTCGACACCCCCCACCCCTCACGCACCGCGCCGCAGGGCGCACGGCTGGAGTCCTGGCACGTGGCGCACCCCCAGCCCAGCGCGGTGGAGACGCTCTACCGCGGCCTCGGGTTGGAGGTGAGCGTGCAGTTCGGCCTGCGGCCGGCGATCGTCGCCGTTGTGTCCCACGGCGCGCGGCGCCTCACGCTCACGGGCCGCTCCACCAGCCTGTACTGAATTCCCATTCCCCACCCCCCGACCCGCCGCCCCGGCACATCACCCCTGCAGAGGAAACCGCACCGATGAAGTTCCGCCTCACCTCCGCCCTGGCCGGCGCCGCCATGGCGCTCTCGGCCCTCACCTGCACACCTGCGGCCGCCCAGGAGAAAGCCGTCTTCGGCTTTCCATCCCCGCCCAACGTGCAGTTCGCCTACCTGTGGTACGGCAGCAAGCTCGGCTTCTTCAAGGAAGAGGGGCTGCAGCTGGACGTGATCTCGGTGACCGGCTCGGCCGTGCTGCTGCCGCAGGTGGCCAGCGGACAGGTCCACATCGGCTATGCGAACCCCGACCTGGCCGTCATCGCGCTGGCCAAGGGCGAGCCGCTGCCGGTGCGCTTCGTCGCCAACTGGCTGCGCAGCCAGACCTTCGAGTTCGTGGTGCTCGAGAACAGCCCCGTGCGCACGCTGGCCGACCTCAAGGGCCGCAAGCTCGGCGTGGGCGCCCTGACCTGGGGCAACCTGCCGCTGTCCAAGGCCATGCTGGCCTCCGTCGACCTGGCCTGGAACAAGGACGTCCAGGTGCTCCCCGTGGGCGTGGGCGCGGCGGCGTGGCGTCGCCTGCAAAGCGGTGAGGTCGATGCGCTGAACCTGTTCGTCGGCGAGCACGGCCGCATGGAGCTCGCGGGTATCCCGATCCGTCGCCTGCCCATGCCCGAGGCCTTCCGCACCATCTTCAGCAACGGCTTCGTCGCCTCCGAGAAGATGATCAACGAGAAGCCCAAGCTCGTGGCCGGCATGGTGCGCGCCATCGCCAAGAGCTGGGCCGCCTGCAAGGCCAACACCGAAGGCTGCGTGCGTGCCTACTGGGAGGCGGTGCCGACCTCGCGCCCGGCCGCCGACAAGGAGGCCGAGCAGCTCAGGACCGACATGCGCCAGGCGATGTTCGACCGCAACCAGCTCGACGACTTCAGCGGTGCCCCCGTGCGCAAGT
>CAILKA010000666.1 GCA_903834645.1 uncultured beta proteobacterium | reverse complement strand
GGAGAGCCTCTCGACCTACGCACGCCAGTTCCTGCAACTGATGGACAAGCCCGATGTGGATGTGATCGAGGGCCTGTCGCCTGCCATCTCGATCGAACAGAAAGCCACCTCGCACAACCCGCGCTCCACGGTGGGCACGATCACCGAGATCCACGACTACCTGCGGCTGCTGTACGCCCGCGCAGGCACGCCGTACTGCCCGGAGCACCGCGTGAGGCTGGCCGCGCAAAGCGTCAGCCAGATGGTGGACGCCTGCCTGGCGCAGCCCGAGGGCACGCGGCTGATGGTGCTCGCCCCGGTCGTGCGCGACCGCAAGGGCGAGTTCGTCGAGCAGTTCGCGCAGTGGCAGGCACAGGGCTTCGTGCGCTTTAGGGTGGACGGCGCGGTGGTGGAGGCCGACGCGCTGCCCGCGCTCAAGAAGACCGAGAAGCACGACATCGACATCGTCATCGACCGGCTGCGCGTGGCCCCCGCGGCCGCGCAGCGCCTGGCCGAGAGCTTCGAGGCGGCGCTGCGCCTGGCCGACGGGCGCGCCGTCGCGCTCGAGCTGCCCGGGCCCGACGCGCCCGCAGCCACGCGCTCCGTCGAGCACGCCTTCAGCCGGCGCTTTGGCTGCCCGCACTGCGCCTACTCGCTGCCCGAGCTCGAGCCGCGCCTGTTCTCCTTCAACTCGCCGCTGGGTGCCTGCCCCTCGTGCGACGGCCTGGGGCAGGTGACGGTCTTCGATCCGCAGCGCGTGGTCGCCTTCCCCGGCCTGAGCCTGGCCAGCGGCGCCATCAAGGGCTGGGACCGGCGCAACCCCTACACCTTCGGGCTGCTCAAGGGCGTGGCCGCCCACTGCGGCTTCGACCTGGAGACGCCCTTCGAGGCGCTCGATGCACGCATCCAGCAGGTGCTGCTCCACGGCTCGGGTGCCGAGGAGATCGAGTTCACCTACGAGGCCGAGGCGGCGCTGGGCAAGCGCCGCAGCGTGCGCCGGCGCCACCCCTTCGAAGGCATCGTGCCCAACCTGGAGCGGCGCTGGCGCGAGACCGACTCGCCCGTGGTGCGCGAGGAGCTCGCCCGCTACCAGGCCGCGCGGGCCTGCCCGGCCTGCGAGGGCACGCGGCTGCGGCGCGAGGCGCGACACGTGCTGCTCGACCCGGCCGAGCCCGCCCAGCCCGGCCGGCCGATCTACGCCCTGGAGCGCGCCACGCTGGCCGACTGCCTGGCCTGGTTCGACTCGCTGCGGCTCGAAGGCGCCAAGGCGACGATCGCCGAGAAGATCGTGCGCGAGATCCGCGCGCGGCTGAGGTTCCTCGTCGACGTCGGGCTGCCTTACCTGAGCCTGGAGCGCAGCGCCGACACGCTCTCGGGCGGCGAGGCGCAGCGCATCCGGCTGGCCAGCCAGATCGGCTCGGGCCTCACAGGCGTGATGTACGTGCTCGACGAGCCGAGCATCGGGCTGCACCAGCGCGACAACGAGCGGCTGCTGGCCACGCTCCTGCGGCTGCGCGACCTGGGCAACTCGGTGCTCGTGGTCGAGCACGACGAGGACCTGATCCGCGCGGCCGACCACATCGTGGACATCGGGCCAGGCGCGGGCGTGCACGGCGGGCGCGTGGTCGGGCAGGGAACGGCCGAGGACCTGGCTGCCCAGGAAGAGTCGCTCACCGGCGCCTACCTCGCCGGGCGGCTGCGCATCGAGGTGCCGCGCCAGCGGCGCAGCCTCACCCGGCAGCCCGACGCGCGCCTGCTGCGCATCCTCGGCGCGCGCGGCCACAACCTGCAGGGCGTGGATGCGGAAATCCCGGTGGGCCTGTTCACCTGCGTCACGGGCGTGTCGGGCTCGGGCAAGAGCACGCTCGTCAACGACACGCTGCACGCGGCGGTGGCCGCGCGGCTGTACGGCAGCCACGCCGAGCCCGCGGCGCACG
>CAILKA010000665.1 GCA_903834645.1 uncultured beta proteobacterium | reverse complement strand
GCTGGCAGCCGTGCTGCTGGCCGCGGCGGCGCTGGCGTGGCTGGCCGCACTCGGGCACAGGCGGCTGCTCGAGCGGGCGCAGTCGCTGCTGCGCGGCACCGAGGCGGGAGCGGTGGTCTACGCCAGTCTCCTGGGCCTGCGCATGGCGGTCGCAGCGGTATGGTGCGGGCTGGCACTGGCGCTCTACGGCGGGGCCATCCTGAGCCTCAACGCCTTCGCCTGGACGCTGCCCTGGGCCGACCGGCTGTCGGGCTTCGTGCGCCAGCTCGCCGGCTGGCTCGCCTCGGGCGTGATGGACGCCCTGCCCGGGCTGCTGACCGTGGCGGTCGTGATGCTCGTGGCCCGTGCCGCGCAGGAGGTGCTGGGCACTTTCCTGCGCCACGTGCAGACCGGCCGGCTGCGCGTGCCCTTCCTGCACCCTGAGACGGTCGAGGCCACGCGGCGGGTGGTGAACCTGCTGCTGTGGGGGCTGGCGCTGGCGGCCGCCTACCCCTACCTGCCAGGCGCGCAGACCGAGGCCTTCAAGGGGCTGAGCGTGCTCTTGGGCCTGATGATCACGCTGGGCTCCACGGGCGTGGTGACGCAGCTCATGAGCGGGCTGGTGGTGGTGTACTCGCGGGCGCTGAAGAAGGGCGACTTCATCGCCGTCAACGGCGTGGAGGGCGTCGTCGCCGAGGTCGGGGCGCTGGCTGTGAAGGTGATCAACATGCGCAACGAGGAGATCACCGTGCCCCACGGCGTGATCACTTCCCACAGCGTGCACAACTACTCCAAGCTCGCCGGCGTGCAGGGCACGCTCGTGTCCACGAAGGTCACGATCGGCTATGACGCGCCCTGGCGCCAGGTGCATGCGCTGCTCGTCGGCGCGGCGGGCAGGACGCCGGGCCTGCGCGCCGAGCCGCGCCCCTTCGTCTACCAGCGCGCACTCAGCGACTACTACGTGGAGTACGAGCTCTACGCCCACATCGACCGCCCGCTGGAGCGCGTGCCCATCGTCTCGGCGCTGCACGCGGCGATCCAGGACGAGTTCAACGCCCACGGAGTGCAGATCATGTCGCCGAGCTTCTTCGAGCAGCCGCCCCAGCCCGTGGTCGTGCCGCGCGAGAAGTGGTTCGCGCCGCCAGCGCGGCCCGATTAGGTCGGGACCGGCACGGGCCCGCGTCCTGGCATCCGGCTAGGGCGAGCGGAAGAACGACAACGGGCTGCGCGCGAGCCGCCCAAGCAGCGCGCCGCCTAGCTGCCCAAGCTGCGCGAAGCCTAGCCGGCGCGACTTGACCGCCACGTACAGCGCCAGCACGAAGCTCACCAGCAGGTTGACGATGGCGATGCCCGCCACGCCGGCCACCGCCCAGGGCAGGATCGCGCGCGCCTCCTGCCAGCCCAGGCCCACGAGCGCGGTGCCCACGTTGGCGCTGGAAAACGCCACGTGGCGGATGTCCACCGGCAGCCCCGTGAGCACGCCCACCGTGCCCACCAGGCCCAGGTACATGCCGAAGAAGAGATTGCCCAGGATCGCGCCGTAGTGCGCATCGACGTAGGCGCCAAGCTGGGCGGCCCGCCCGGCCCCGAGCCAGGCAAAGCGCGGCGAGCGCGCCACGTGGTCGCCGAGCTCGAGGTAGCGTGCCTGGTTGTCGAAGTAGCCCGAGACCAGGCCCGACAGAAAGAGCCCCACGCCGGCCACCGCCGCGAAGAAGAGCGCCCCGCTGGCCAGCGGATGGATCTCGGCGAGCATCTTGTGCAGCTTCTCCGGCGGCGCAATGGGCGCGCCCGTCAGCGGCGTCCACGCCAGCGCGATGAGACAGGCCAGCGGAAAGGCCAGCCCGACGTTGCCCAGCACGGCGACGAACTGGGTGCGGATGGTGTTCTGGGCCAGGTCCGCCAGGCGCTCGATGCGCCGCTTGTCCTGCGTGTCCTCGAGCGTGGCGGCGATGGCCGCCGCCGTCATGGCCGGCTGCTTGGTGGCCACGACGAAACCCAGCATGTGGATCAGCACGAAGCCCAGGCCGTAGTTCAGGCCGTAGACGATGCCTGCCGTCAGCGGGGGCAGGTGCAGCAGCGCCAGGTGCAGCTTGGCCAGTGCCATGCAGGCAATGACCACCCCCCCGCCAGCGGCCGCGCGCGCCATGTGCAGCCACTGCGAGCGGTCCTGCGCGATGTAGTGCTCTCCGTGGCGCGCCGCGTGGTCGGTGACGTTGCGCGCCAGCAGGCTCACGGTCTCGCCGATGTAGCGGCCCACCTCGTCGCGCCGGTGTTCACTGGCCACCGTCTCGCGCAGCAGCGCCGCGATGGCCACGGGGCTGGCATGCTCGGTCAACGCGGCGAGCACGGCACGCAGGCGCGCCACGAGCTGGCCCATGCGCGCGATCAGGTAGGTCAGCCGGATCGACACGCCGATCTCGCGCAGGCGCCGACGCACGCGGCCGAGCGCCGCCTCGCACTGCTCGAGCAGCACCTCGGCATCGCGCCAGGCCTGCTGCGGCAGCGCGGCGCCGTCAGCACGCCGTGGCTCGAGCACGGGCACGAGCAGGGCGTTGAGGGCCAGGAACGGCGACTCGTGACGCTCGAGCGCGGCGTCGGCACGCAGCAGCTCGCGATCCAGCGCACAGCCGGCCAGGCGATAGGACAGCATCCGCGCCGCCTCGGCGAGGCTGCGCCGGGTCACGGTGCAGGCGTGCGCCCCGGGCTCGAGAGCCAGGGTGCCGAGCAGCAGCTCCCAGGTCTCGTCGCTCAGGAGGGCCAGCGCCTCGAGGTCCGGGGAGGAGAAGGCAAGACGCACCACCTCGGCATAGGACCCGCCCTCGGCAGGCAGCGGCAGCAGGCGCTGGCCCAGTCGCACCGCCAGCTCCAGCACGAATCCCTTGGCTCTGTGGAGGCCGGCCTCGGCGTAGAACACCTGCTGGCCCGGCAGGCCCAGCAAGTGCCGGGCGGCGACGCGCAGACGCTCCACCTGCCGCGCGTCGGCGCACAGCGCGAGCACGGCTGCGTTCACGTGGACGGCGTGCGCCTCGGGCGGCAGTTGCGGGCCTGGCCGGACCGCCGCAAGGGCCTGCTGCAGCGCGGTGATCGACTCCTGCATCGCCGCGGCGCCCGGCTCCGGCACCAGCCTCCCGGCCGCAGCCGCAGCGCTGGCACCAGAGTCGGCGGGAGAGTCGGCGGGAGATTCGGCTGGCGGACCCTGTGACATGCGCGTGATTGTCGCCGGCACGGCCCGCACGGCCCGGCCAGCGGGCGTCAGCCCGCGTAGCGGCGGCGTCCGTCGAGCCAGGTGGAGTGGATCTTGATCGACTCGATGGCGTCGGGCGGCACCGCCAAGGGATCCTTCTCGAGCACCACCAGGTCGGCGGCCTTGCCGGGCTCGAGGCTGCCGCACAGGTGGTCGAGGTGGCACTGCCAGGCGGCATCGATCGTCACCGCGCGCAGGCCCTGCAAGGCGGTGATGCGCTCGGCAGGGTTGAGCACGCCGCCGCCCTCGCGCATGTCGCGCAGGACGGCGTTCTGCACGCAGCGCAGGGGGTCGATCGGGGTGACGTTGTAGTCGGAGTGCAGCGAGATGCGCAGGCCCCCCTTGAGGGCCGAACGGCAGGGGTCGAGCCGGTCGGCCCGTGCCGGGCCGAGCAGGCGGTCGCGAAAGGCGCGGCCCCAGAAGTGCACGTGACCGATGAGGAAGGATGGCGAGATGCCGAGCTTCTTCATGCGCGCGATCTGCCCGTCATGCAGGATGCTGCAGTGCTCGATGCGGTGGCGCAGCTTGTGGCCGCCCGCGCCGCGGGTGCCCCGCTCGAAGGCGTCCAGCGTCACGTCGATGGCCGCGTCCCCGTTGGCGTGGATGCCCAGCTGCCAGCCCGCTTCGTGGGCCTCGCGCACCACCTGCTCGATCTCCTCGGGCCGGTAGTTCAGCGCCCCGCGGTTGCTGCTGCCCAGGTAGGGCTCGCGCTGATAGCCCGTTCCGCCCTGGTTGGAGCCGTCGGACCAGGCCTTGATGCCGTTGAGCGTGAAACGCGGCGAATGCACCCCAGGGCGAAGCCCCATCTCGCGCCACTTCTTCATGTGGGTGGACACGAGCATCCCCGCATAACGCACGCCCGGGTCGGTCTTCATCGCCGCCTCGATGAGGGCGATGTCACCCTCGGCGTACAGGCCGCCGATGCCGCAGTCGTGCAGGGCCGTGCAGCCGCGCGCCGAGGCGTCGTCCAGGTCGGCGCGCAGGAAGCCGACGAACTCCGAGGGGCTGGGCTTGGGCAGCACGGAAACGAAGGGCTGGAAGGCGGGAGGCTCGTCAAGCCGGCCGTTGAGCTCGCCGTCGGCGTCCCGGCCGAAGCGCGCCTGCGGCGGGTCAGGCGTGTCCTTCGTGACCTGGGCCAGCTCGATGGCCTTGGAGTTGACGTAGGCCACGTGCCCGTTGGATTCCAGCACGAACACCGGCACCTGCGGGGCGAGCTGGTCCAGGTCGCGGCGCGTGAGCGGCTTGCCGGGCATGAGCGACGGGTCCAGCATCTTGCCCTGCACCCACTCGCCCGGGCGCGCCGAGGCGGCGGCCTGGGCGATCTTGCGCCGCGCATGCTCCATGTCCTTCGTCGTGAAGGGCCCCACGTCCAGCCAGGGGCGCAAGCCGCAGAAGTTGGAGTGCATGTGGGGATCCACGAAGCCGGGCAGCACCGTCAGGTCGCCCAGCTCGATCACCTGCGTGGCGCTGCCCTTGAGCCCCATCACTTCGGCTTTCGTGCCCACCGCCACGATGCGCCCTTCTCGCACCGCCAGGGCCTGCGCCTGCGGCCGGCGCGCGGACATGGTGTGCATGCGTCGGGACAGGAAGATCGTGTCGGCACCCTCGCCGCGCGAAGTCACCCGCGCCGCCTGGGTCGCCTTGGAGGCCGCCGCCGGCTCTGCGGAAGCGGCGACAGCCAGACCAGGCAGGCCGGTGAAAAGCAGGCCCGAGCCGATGCGGCGCAAGGCGTCCCTGCGCCCGCCGTAGGAGCGCATGAAGGCCATCATCTTGGTGTTGCAGGCATTGCACATGATCAAGACCCTAGGACTGTCTGGCCATGCGGCCCGACGACGCCGGTTAGTGTGCCCGTAGCGGCCTGGCACGGGAGCCGGGGTTGTCAGCAGGCTGCCAGCCTGGCCAACCCAGGGGGTGGCGCGACGCGCCTGGTACGCCCCCTTTGCCCGGCCTCAGCGCAGCGCGTGCAGCGCCGCGCGCACGATGCTGGCGGCATCCACCTGGAAGAACTCGCGCAGGCGCTGGCGCGTGTCGCTGCGCCCGAAGCCATCGGTGCCCAGCGTCACGTAGCGCGCCGGCACGTGCTCGGCAATGAGCTGCGGCCAGGCGCGCACGTAGTCGGTGGCAGCCACCACCGGCGCACTTCCGGCCAGCAGCCGCGCCACGTGGCTCGTGCGCGGGGCGGCCTGCGGCTCGTCGCGGTCGAGCTGCTGCAGGGCCGCCGCCTCGCGCGCGAGCTCGGAAAAGCTCGTCACGCTGTAGACCTCGCAGGCCACGCCGTGCTCGGCCGCCAGCGTCTTCGCCGCAGCCAGCACCTCGCGCAGGATCGCGCCCGAGCCGAGCAGGCGCACGCTGGCGCGCGCCGCTTTCCCCGCTTGGCCAGCCGGCTCCACATGCAGCCGGTACATGCCCTTGAGCAGGTCCTCGCGCACCGCGGCGTCCACGCCCCCGCCCGGCGCGTGGCCGGGCAGGCTCGGCATCGCGTAGTTCTCGTTGCCCATCGTCACGTAGTGGAACTCGTCGCGCTGCTCCTCGAGCATGCGGCGCATGCCGTGCTCGAGGATGAGCGCGAGCTCGCCGGCGAAGGCCGGGTCCCAGGCGATGCAGTTGGGCACCATCGAGGCGCTCACGAGGCTCGAGCCATCCTGGTGCTGCAGCCCCTCGCCGCCAAGCGTCGTGCGCCCGGCCGTGGCGCCGAAGAGGAAGCCGCGCGCGCGCTGGTCGGCCGCGGCCCAGATGAGGTCGCCCACGCGCTGGAAGCCGAACATCGAATAGAAGATGTAGACCGGCAGCATCGGCAGCCCGTGCACGCTGTAGGAGGTGGCCGCCGCGACCCACGAGCTCAGCGCCCCGGCCTCGTGGATGCCCTCCTCGAGCAGCTGCCCGTCTCGCGTCTCGCGGTACCAGAGCATGGTGTCGCGGTCCTCGGGCTCGTAGAGCTGGCCGTCGGGCGAGTAGATGCCCACCTGCCGGAAGAGGTTGGCCATGCCGAAGGTGCGCGCCTCGTCGGCGACGATGGGCACGATGCGCGGGCCGAGGGTGGCGTCCTTGAGCAGGTTGCCGAGCATGCGCACGGCGGCCATCGTCGTGCTCATCTCCTTGCCCTCGGCCGCCAGCGCAAAGCCGCCCCAGCCGGCCACCGGCGGCACCGGCAGCGCGGGGCTGGCGCCATTGCGCAACGGCAGCACCCCGCCCAGCGCCTCGCGCCGCGCGCGCAGGTAGCGCATCTCGGCGCTGTGCTCGCCTGGGCGCACGAACTTGAGCGTGGCCAGGTCCTCGTCGGAAAGGGGCAGCGCGAAACGGTCGCGAAACACCTTGAGCGCCTCGATCTCGAGCTTCTTGGCCTGGTGCGCCGTCATGCGGCTCTCGCCGGCGCCACCCATGCCGTAGCCCTTCTTCGTCTTGGCCAGGATCACGGTGGGCCGCCCGCGGTGCGCGCGCGCCGCGGCAAAGGCGGCGTAGAGCTTGCGAAAATCGTGCCCGCCACGCTTGAGCGCGTCGATCTCGGCCTCGCTCATGTGGGCAGCGAGCTTCTGCACCTCGGGGTCCTGGCGGAAGAAGTGCTCGACGTTGTAGGCGCCGTCGTTGGCCCCGAGCGTCTGGTACTGCCCATCCACCGTGCGGCTGAGCGCACGCAGCAGCACGTGGCGCGTGTCGCGCGCAAAGAGCGCGTCCCAGTCGCTGCCCCACAGCACCTTGATGACGTTCCAGCCCGCACCGGTGAAGAGCGCCTCGAGCTCCTGGATGATCTGCCCGTTGCCGCGCACGGGCCCGTCCAGGCGCTGCAGGTTGCAGTTGACGATGAAGGTGAGGTTGTCCAGCCGCTCGCGCGCAGCCAGCGTGAGCCCGGAGATCGACTCGGGCTCGTCCATCTCGCCGTCGCCGAACACGCCCCAGACGTGGCGCGAGGCGGTGTCCTGCAGCCCGCGCGCCTGCAGGTAGCGCATGAAGCGCGCCTGGTACACAGCGTTCAGTGGCCCCAGCCCCATCGAGCCGGTGGGGAACTGCCAGAAGTCGGGCATGAGCCAGGGGTGCGGGTAGGAGCACAGGCCGCCCCCGCCCACCTCCTGGCGGTAGCGCGCGAGCTGTTCCTCGCTGAGCCGCCCCTCCAGGAAGGCGCGCGCGTACACGCCCGGCGCCGAGTGCGGCTGGAAGTAGACGAGATCGCTGCCCTGGCCGTCGGCGCTGCCGCGAAAGAAGTGGTTGAAGCCGAGCTCGAAGATTTCGGCGGCCGAGGCATAGCTCGCGATGTGGCCGCCGAGCTCGCCATAGGCCTGGTTGGCGCGCACCACCATCGCCAGCGCATTCCAGCGCATCAGCGCCGTGAGCCGCTCCTCGAGCACGAGGTCGCCCGGGTAGGGACCCTGGCGCTCCAGCGGGATGGTGTTGCGGTAGGCCGAGAAGGGCTGCACGTGCGGCACGATCCCGAGCTCCTGGGCCTGCTGCTCGAGCTGCTCGAGCAGGTACATGCCGCGCTCGGGGCCGCCCGCCTCGACTGCGGCGCGCAGCGCCTCGAGCCACTCGGCGGTCTCGGCAGGGTCGGCGTCGAAGGCTTGACCCACGCCGGCAGAGGGCTCGAGCTGTAGCGGTTCGGGTGCACCCATGTTCGGTCGGTTCCTGCAGAGATGGGAGCGCAGCGTAGCAGCGCCGGGTGCGTCCGCGCGCCGACGGGTCTATGGATCGGTGAGCCCCATGACCTGGCGCAGGAACAAGGCGGTGGCACCGGAGAGGTAGTCGGTGTTCTCGCGCCGCGTGAAACCGTGGCCCTCGTTGTCGGCCAGGAGATACCACACCGGGGTGCCCTGCGCGCGCACCCGATGCACGATCTGCTCGGCCTCGGTCCAGGGCACGCGCGGGTCGTTGCGGCCCTGCACGACAAACAGCGGCCGCGTGAT
>CAILKA010000664.1 GCA_903834645.1 uncultured beta proteobacterium | reverse complement strand
GCTGCGCCAGGTGGCGCAGATGACGGGCGGGGAGTACCACCACGCCGCCAGCGCCGAGGCGCTGCGCAACGTGTACCAGGACCTCGGCTCGCAGATCGAGCTCTCACGGCGCGAGACGGAGCTCACGGCCTTGCTGGCGGGTCTGGCGGCGCTGCTGCTCACCGCGGGCGTGGGGCTGTCGGTCTGGTGGTTTGGGTCTGCTGCACGGCCCGCCACATTCACCGGCGAGCCGGGCGACTCCAGGTAGCTGCCGCCCGCGGCACGGCCCGCAGCCCTTCCCGGTTCAAGCGGTGCCCGACAGGGCTTTCAGCGCTTGTCGGCCGAAGGGGTGTTGCTCCCCACCGACTCGAACATCTGCCGCAGCAGGCCCGTCACCTGCGGCGCCATGGTGGCCGGGTCCAGGCGGCCGCCGCGGGCGGGCAGCGCACCGTCCGCCCAGAGCGAAGCCAGACCGTGGACGAGAGACCACGCCGTGAGCGTGAGCAAGCCCGGCTCGCCCGGCGGCGCCACGCCTTCGCGCTGGCATTCGTTCACCGCCTGCCACAGCAGGTCGAAGGCCTGCCGGCTGGTGGCAGACAGCGCCTGAGACTGGGCGCCGTGCGCATCGGCCAGGAACATCACGCGAAAGTGCCCCGGGTGGCGGCCGGCGAACTGCACATAGGCCAGGCCCACGGCCTGTAGCCGCGCGCCGGCCTCGGCAGGCGCGGCATCGCGGCTGCTCGCCATGTCCTGAAGCAGGCGCTCGAAGCCCTCCTGCGCGATCGCCGCGAGGAGATCCGCTCGGTTGGCGAAGTGCTGGTAGGGCGCCCCCGAAGACACCTCCAGCCGCGTGGCCAGGGCCCGCAGGTTCAGTGCCTCCACGCCCTGCTTCCTGATCACGTCCACGCTCAGGTCCATCAGGGCCCGGCGCAGGTCTCCGTGGTGGTAGCCCGCCTTCTTCTTCACGCGCATCGTGGCGGCAGTGTCCCCGAGCCGAGTCGCCTCGGCAAGCAAGGGGGCATGGTCTCCCGAGCGACCTGGCCCGGCCGGCATGCTTGGGCTCAGCGGGATCGCGCCCCGAGCCGGGCCGGGCGCATGAGGGCCGCCCCGATGAGCGCCACGGCGCGCCTGGGAGACAGGCGAATCGACTGCGCCATCAGCCAGTTCTTCACGCCAACGATGTGCGTGGGCGAGGTGCCGCGCAGGGCCTGCACCGCGCGCTGCGCCACGGCTTCGGGGCTCAGGGTGGTGGCGAACGTCGAAGTCTGGCGCACGGCCGGATCGCCCAGGCCGGCGATGAACGGGGTTTCCACCGCGCCCGGGCACAGCGCGGCCACGTGGATGCCCCGGCCCCTGTACTCGGCCCACAGCGCCTCGCTGAAGCTCAGCACGAAGGCCTTGGTGGCGCCGTACACCGCGAGATAGGGCGTGGGCTGGAACGCGGCCGTGGAGGCCACGTTGAGCACCGCCCCATCGCCGCGCGCCAGCATGGCCGGCAGGAAGGCGTGCGTGAGGTCCACCACGGCTGCCACGTTCAGCGCGATCTCGCTTTGCTCCGCTTCGGGCGCGATGTCCTCGAAGGGGCCGTAGGTGCCGAAGCCCGCGTTGTTCACGAGGATGTCCACCGTCTCGCCCAGCGCCTGCACGCGAGATTGGAGTGCCGCGCCGCAGCCAGGCTGCGCCAGGTCTGCCGCCAGGGCCCGCGCCCGCACGCCGTGGCGCGCGCCGAGCTCCTGCGCCAGGGCCTGCAGCCTGTCCTGCGAGCGCGCCACCAGCACCAGGTGCACGCCCTGGGAGGCCAGCAGGCGCGCCAGGGCTTCGCCGATGCCCGAGGAGGCGCCCGTGACGAGCGCGGTCTTTCCAGCGAATGCGTGCATGGCTCAGTACCCCAACTGGATGGTCACGGTGGCGGGGGTCGAGGGCTTGACGGTGAAGGTCGCGTCCTGGAAGCGTGGAGCAGAAAGGGCCGGGCGCACGTTGTTGCTCACGCCCCAGCCTTCCTGCGGGATGCCCAGGAAGTTCTTGTCCATCTTCTTGTTCAGGTTCTCGTCGTGCAGGACGATCACCGCGTAGGTGCCGGCCGGCACGTCCTTGAACTCGCACACGGCGCGGCCCTGCTCGATGGGCACGTGCAGCACGCGAAAGGCCTTGTCCAGCTGGTCAGGGAAGCCCTCGGCCGCCTTGTAGAGCAGGCAGCCGGCGTCGCCACGGACGTTGCGGAAGGTGGCGGCTTCCACGCGCAGCGTGGTGTCCGAGGGGCTGGCGGCGTGGGCGGAGGGCAGGGGAAGGGCCAGGATGGCGGCCACGAGGAGAAGAGGACGGTGGGTCATGATCAAGCTCCGAGTTAAAGTAAGCAGAGCTTAGATAATGGCAATCGGCCTGTCAAGGAAAATCTAACTGTTGCTTAAATGCGGTCAGGTCACCCGCCGCGAGATGCCCCCTGCGGCTACACCTTGCCCTGAGCCACCGCCCGAGCCACCGCCCGAGCCACGGCTTGCGCCTGCTGCGCGATCGCGGCGAGGAGGTCGGAGCGGTTGGCGAGGTGCTGGTGGGGCTCCCCCGACAACCCACCCAGCCACGTGGCCGGGGCCCGCAGGTTCAGTGCTCATACGCCCTGCTTCCTCATCACGTCCACCCGCAAGTCCATCAGGGACCGCCGCAGATCGCCGCGGTAGTGGCCCGATTTCTTCATATGCAACGTCGCTGCACTGTGGGCGAGCTGGGCCGAGGCGGCAAGTTCGAGCTCGGCACCGCACCGCGGTCGACAAACTGGAAACGCTTCCAGGATTGTTCCAGAATGCCCGAAGTCTCCGATGTTCGCGTTGCTCAACTCGTCGAATCGTTTGGCCCTGGGTTGCTGGCCGTCATCGTCACGCCTGCGGGCCCCTGCGGTGGGCGCACGCACACCCCCGGCACGCCGGGCACCGCCCCCAGCTGAGGCAGTGCCGTATTCGAGCGGCCAGTCCCTGCACGACCAGGAGCACCGGGTTGGCTGACGCCGGCCTGGCCTTCAAGCCTTCCGATGAGCCTGGGGAGGGCGCCACTCGTGTGGCCGTACACCTCCTGGGCACGCCGCGCCTGCAGCGCGCAGATGGCACCGTGGTGGAACTAGATCGCAAGCATGCGGCGCTCCTGCTGCTTGCGGTCTGGAGCCGGCACGCCTCCCGCGAGAGGATCTGGAGCCTCATGTGGCCGGGTGCTTCGACCTCGCAGGCCCAGACCAACGTGCGCGTGGTGAAGCACCGGCTTACGCGCGTGGCGGGGTGCCCGGTGCTCGCCGTAGGGGCCACGGTGCAGCCGGCGTCCGGGGTGACCTGCGACATCACGGCCTTCAAGAGGAGGCCGGCCAGCAGCCTGGCGCCGCAGGACGTGCGGCTGCTCCTGGAGCAGCCCCTGCTTGGGCAGTTCGAGTACCCGGAGCTGGACGAATTTGCCAGCTTGTTGGGTCGCGAGCGCGAGCTGCTGCGTGAGCTGGCGCTGGACGCGGCGCTGCACCAGGCTGAGGAGCTCGCCAATGGCACAGTCGGCACCGACCGCGCCCTGGACCTGCTCAACCGGGTGAGTGAGGAGCGGCCCGCCGACGAGCGGGCTTGCCGCTTGTCGATGCGCCTGCTCATGGCCCGCCACGACCGGGCCGGGGCGCTGGTGGCTTTCGAGCGGTGCCGGGATGCCTTGTCCACGCAGCTTGGTGTAGGGCCGTCGCCGGCCACCGCTTCGCTGCATCGCTCGGTGCTGCTCACGCGCGACGAAGACCAGGAGCGCCTGCCGCTGGGCGAGACCAGCATTGCCGCCGTCGACTCGCCTCCTTTCGTGGAACGCGAGGCCCTGCTGCCGCGCATCTGGCTCGCCCTGCGGCAAGGGCGGATCGTCTGGGTCACGGGGGAGGCCGGGCTCGGCAAGACGCGGCTGCTGCAGGAGGCGTTGCGGGCCCGCTCGAACGCTGTGCGCGTGTCCTGCCGTCCCTCTGACCCGGCCCAGCCCTACTCCTCCCTGGCGCGCCTGGTCGAAGCGTTGGCACGCGCAGAAGTGACCGGTCGTGCGGACGAGCCAGAAGTGGCGGTGCGGACGCTGGGGAATTTGCGGTCCCGCCGAGGGTCCCGAGGCAGGCTCGACTCCGCCCAGGTCCTGTCGGCTTTCGAGGCTTTCCTGCGGCAGGCTGGTGAGCGGGGCGTCTCGACGGTGGCCTTCGACGATTTGCACTTCATCGACCGGGCGTCTGCCGAGGTGCTGCACAGTTGGTGTGACCGCCTGAAGCGGGCGCGCACGAGCACGGACGTCACGTCGTTGCCAGGCCTGGCGTTCGCTTCCCGGGTGAACGAGCACGGCGCCGGGGTCGAGCAGTTGCGCAGCCTGCTCGACGGCAGCGACGCGCTCGAACGCATCGACCTGCGCCCGCTGTCGCTGGATGCCCTGCGCGGGATGCTGGAGGGCATGGAGTTGCCCTGGCTTGCCGGGCCTGGGGCCGCAGGCACGCTCATGGCGCGCTCGGGCGGCAATCCCTACTTCGCCATCGAGATCATCCGGGAGTCGCGCTGGGCGCAGCAACCCGAGCTGCTGCGGGCCAGCCCCGTGAGCGTGCTCGAGATGCTGGGCGCACGCATCGAGCGCTTGGACCGCGCGGCGCAGGACCTCGCGCTTCTGGTGGCCGTGTCGGGCGAGGAGTACGCATCGCCCCTGGCCGACGAGCTGCTCGGGCTGCAGCCGCTGGAGCACGCGCGCGCCTGGCGGGCGCTGGAGCGGGCTGGCATTTTCGATGAGCGCGGCCTGGCGCACGACCTGGCGCGGGCCGCCGTGCTGCACCATCTCCCAGCCACGGGGCTGGAGGTGCTGAACGCGCGCATCGCCGACTTCCTCCTGGGCCGCGGCGCCGAGCCGGGCGTGATCGCTCGCAGGCTGGTGGCGGCCGGTCGCAGGCCCGAGGCCTTTGCGCACGCGCTGGAGGCTGCGCACCACCTCGTGGACGTGCTCGGGCTCGACCAGGAGGCGGTGGAGCTGCTGGACCTCGTGCTGGGCGAGGGCCTGCCGCGTGGCCCCCGGGCCTTCGAGCTGTGTGAACTGCGTTGCCAGCTCACGCACTGGGCCAGCGGTGCGATTCCTGCTGCGGTGGGCCACATGCAGGAGCTGGCCCAGTCGGCCGACGAGCGCGAGCGCGCCGCCTTGGCGCGGGCGCGTTGCCTGACCTGGGCGTTGGCTGACTGCCCCTCGCCGCAGGAGGCGGTGGCAGAGCTCCTATCGGCGGTGCGGCCCGGAAGTCCGCACCGCATGGTGCTGCTGGCGTCGCTCGTGTTGACGGTGCGAGTGCTGCGTCAGCCTGCCTGGGCGCGCGAGCTGGGCGCCGAACTGGCCGGGGTTGTGCGCGAGGACCCGGCGCGCGTGGACGCCTTGCCGATGTCCGACCTGCGACGAGTCTCTGAGGGCCTGCTGGGCGGCGAACAGGCGGCCCTCGAGGCTCGGGAGATGCAGCGTCAGGCGGCCCGGCTGCGCGCAGCCCACCGGCTGGTGGATCTCTACCAGTTGCAGCGCATCGTGCAGGCCTCGATGTGGTTCGCGGGGGACCTGGAGGGTTGGACGCAGGCCTCGCAGGAGTTGGAGCGGCTGCGCCCGCAGGTGGGGCCTCGCCACCGCCCCGATGAGCAACAGACCCTGGGCGACGCGCTCATGTGGGTGGCCGCCGGTGACCTGGAGACGGCGCGCGCCTTGCTGGTTCGCCAGGAAGCCTCGACGCTCGATGCCTACGGCCAGTGGACGCTGCGCCTGGGCTGGCTGCTGCTGTGGCAGACCCTCGGGCAGGAGGAGCGCTTCGACAGCGTGCTCGCGCAGCCGCTGGACGCGGGGCCGCCTGCGCTCACCCGCGCCTGGCGGCCTGGGAGATGGCCATCGTTGCTGCCGAGAAGCGGCACCGGGGAATCGATGCGCGTTCGTGGGTCGAGGCGGGGCGCCAGACGATGGCCGGGCAGGGCTCGCCCGTGGCGATGACGCTGGACCTGCTGCATTCGGGCAGCCTGGAACCTGAGCCTGCGCTGTCGCTGGTGCGGCGGGTGTTCGAGGAGGCCACTGGGGCGGGGCGCCAGGGGGCGGCTGCTTCGGCGTGCGTGGAACTGGCCTCGATGGAATACCGGCTGGGCAACGTCGAGGCCGCGCGGCTGCACGCGCTCGAAGCGGCCCGGCTGCTGGAGCGCTACGGCAACTACGTCATCTGGCGAGGCGACACCCACATGACGCTGCTCTCGGTGCTGGAAGCCTGCGATCCGGAGGCGGCCATGGGCTTTCGCGCCAGGTGCCAAGCCTGGACCGCCGGCGTGCTGGCCCGGCTGCCCCAGGAGTTCGTGGCGGGCTTTCGCAAACGTTGGGTGTTGTGAACGCCGCGCGAACCGCTGCCTGCTGATCTGGCACGAGCCTCGGTTCCACCAGGTCGCCCCTTGCTGCGCTTCGACCGCGACGCGGACTCTTGGAAGGGAGGTGCCATGCCGAAGCACGCGGGCCTGGGGAAAGAACCGAGGCTTCCTGTTCGCGGTGGGCCCCTAACCCGGCCCCAGACTTGGCGGCTGTCCTGAGGGCGAGCCAAGCCCGCAGCAGGCTGTGTGGATGGTCGGACTCACAGGTGTCATCCCTTATCGGCAATCCATGACGCGCGGGTCGCACGCGATGAATAGAGTCGGGGGGTTGTCCACGCGATGAGTTTTCAGGAGCCCAACATCCCCAGCAGCCGGCTTGCGCCGGCCGAAGCCGTTTGCCCGGGGCGCTCAAGCGCCGCATCAGCCGCATCGAGCACGCCAGCGCCGGCACACTGTTTCTCGACGAGATCGAGTCCATGCCGCTGGCCTTGCAGGCCAAGCTGCTGCGCGTGCTGCAGGATCGCTGCCTGCAGCGCCTGGGCAGCAACACCGAGCAGCCCGTGGACTGCAGGGTGGTTGCGGCCACGAAGGTCGACCTTGGCGCCGAGTCCGCCTGCGGGGGTTCCGGGCTGACCTCCACTACCGGCTCAACGTCGGCGCCATCCGGCTGCCCGTCCTGCGCGAGTGGCTGGAAAGATGGCTTCAACGCCTGCAGATCCCGCTTGCACGCTGATCGCCGCACACGGCGCTGAACTGGTACAAGTCCGCGGTTCTGGGACTTGCGGCGATAAGGTCTCCGCGATCGTCCTTCGGGAAACTGCTCCTCCAAGGCCGGCCTCCCCTCCACTGGGCTGGCCTAGCTTCAATCAGGAGATGAGCATGACAGCCGAACCCGACCGCTTTGACCCGAGCAACCACCCCGCCGCCTCCGCCCAGGACACCGGCAGACGCAACTTCCTTGCCCAGGGTGGCGCCTTGACGGGTGCCACCCTTGCCTCGCCCACACTGCTCGGGCTTGGCGCGATGACGGCGCCGGCTTCTGCGGGAATGGCCAATAGCGGACGAAAGGTGAGTTTTGATTCCTCTTCCTCTATTTGGCCAGCGATAGTTGAAATTATGGAGGGGGCAGGAATCTCAACTCCCAGCCGGGTTGATGTCGAGTGGTACGACACTGCTCGCAGCGGTGGCGGTGGCG
>CAILKA010000663.1 GCA_903834645.1 uncultured beta proteobacterium | reverse complement strand
TGACAGGCGGCTGGCGCGCATCTTGCGGTAGAGCACGGTCCGGGCCAGAAGCACTTACCCGAGTCCGGCTCACAAGCAGGAGACACCGCATGGCATCGAAGCAGCAGCAGGAGCAGGAACGCGCCCTCGTGAAGGAAGCGCTCCACATCGGACCCCAATCGGACCGTCGACGCTTCTTCGTGTCGGCAGCGGCCTTCGGCGCTGCCGCCGCCGCTCCCGGCGTGGTGCAAGCGCAGGCTGCGCCCGCGGCACCGGCAGCACCGGCAGCACCGGCTGCACCGCCGCGCAAGGTTCTCATGAAGGACGACTCGCGGCTGCTCAACATCGGCGCCACCGTGCGCAGCGGCAACTACTGGGACTTCAGCACCTTCATCACCCCAGTGGAGGAGTTCTACGTCCGCAACCACTACCCCACGCCGATCGCCGAGGCCAAGCCCGTGCTCGACCCGAAGCAGTGGCGCATGAAGATCCACGGCAACGGGCTGGAGCGCAGCATGGAGATCGGCTATGACGATCTGCTGAAGATGCCCTCGCGCACCATCATCGCCACGATGGAGTGCCACGGCAACGGGCGCAGCCTCTTCTGGGAGCAGCAGGACCAGATGCAGGTGGCCGGCGGCAACTGGGTGCTGGGCGCGGTGGGCCAGGCGGAGTGGCAATACGTGCCGCTGTCGCACATCTTCGGCCGGCTGGGACTGAAGAAGGATGCCAAGTCCGCCCTCTTCTGGTCGGGCGTGGACGGTGGCGACATGGGTCGGCCGATGCCGGTGGCCGACATCGTCTCGCGTGCCGACGACATCGGCATCTGCTACAAGATGAATGGCAATCCGCTGACGGCGGATCACGGTGCGCCCGTGCGGCTGGTGGTGCCGGGCTGGGGCGGCACGGCGTCGATCAAGTGGCTCACCGAGATGCGGGTGGACACGCACCAGCACTGGTGCCGGCTCAACACCCGAGGCGAGGTCTACATCGGTCCGGCGTACACCGCACCGGCGATCGGCGCCACGGATGAGTTCATCGGCGGGATCACGGCCGCAGACGTCAAGGGCCCGATGGTCACGTGGATGCCCATCAAGACCCTCATCACCGTGCCGCTGGTGCTCGAGAAGAGCCCTTCGATTCCGGCCAACTACCCGCTCAAGCGAGGCGAGCTGCCGCGCATGAGTGCCGGCCGGCAACTGGTGCGCGGCTACGCATGGGCGCCGCAGTACGGCATCCGCGACGTCGAGTACCGCATCGATGGTGGTCCCTGGCAGCGTGCCCACATCCAGGGCCCCAACCTCGGCCGCTACACCTGGGTGCGCTTCGACTTCCACTGGGACGCCCGACCCGGCGACCACGTCATCGAGACGCGCGGCGTGGACATGGCCGGAAACACGCAGCCCGATACCGTCCCGTTCAACCAGCTCGGTATGGCCAACGGAGCGATCCCGAAGTTCCGCATCCGGGTCGCATGAGGGCGCTTGGCAGGAGGGCGACCGCCGTAGTCGCCGTGGGCGTTCTGGCCTGCTCGGCGGCTGCGGCACAGGAGGTGCCCGCGCCGCCGGCGGGCGCCAGCGAACAGGTGTTGTCGGGCGCCCGGCTCTACCAGCAACACTGCGCGCTGTGCCACGGGCCGAAGGGCCGCGATGCGAACGTGTTTCCGCGCCCGATCTGGGGGCCGGGGCACGACATCGCGAAGTTCGGCTCGGCCAAGGGACTGTTCGAGTATCTGCAAATGCTGATGCCCTTCGACAACCCCGCCAAGGTCGACGATGCCGGCAAGACGGCGATCGTGGCCTACATGCTGGTTCGCAATGGCAACGTGAAGGCAAACGTCTCGATGCCCAGGGGGGGCGACCAGACCGGAATCAGGTGACGCGGGCCCCAGCGCCCCCGGACCTGCTCGGCGGAACACTCAGCCGCGGGTCGGGCTGCTTGGTGCCGCCCCAGATGCCCCCACCAGCCTCGACAGCGCATCCAGCCCGACGGGTGGCGTGGTCAGCCACGGCAGGGCAAAGAGCCGATGGGCGAGGCCTGCAGACAAGCGCTCGATCTGCCTGCGCTCGCCCGCCAGCCGGGCCTGCAGCAAGGGGTCGTGCGTGCCCGCGGCCAGCACACTCCTGTTGAGCACCCAGGCATAGGGCTCGATGTGGGCGCGTCGCAGGTCTTCCTGCAGCGCGGCTGCCTGGGAGACGGGCGTCACCTCTGGCAGCGTCACGAGGATGATCTTCGTGTAAGCGCCGTCTTGCAGCCGCATGAGCGGCGTGACGATGCGGGCTGCGCCATGGCCTTCGAATTCGCGTGTCATCTGCCGGTGGTACGCGCCGGTGGCATCCATCAGCAGCATCGAGTGCCCGGTGGGTGCGGTGTCCAGCACGACGAAGGTGCTGCGGCCTTCGCTAACGATGCGCGAGAACGCGTGGAACACCGCCACCTCCTCGGTGCAGGGCGACTGCAGGTC
>CAILKA010000662.1 GCA_903834645.1 uncultured beta proteobacterium | reverse complement strand
GAGTCGACCTCGGTCTCGAAGACGAGCTCCACGCCCAGTTCCTCGCAGCGCGACTGCAGGATGTTGAGCAACTTCTTGCGCCCGATGCCCACGAAACCGTGGCCGCCGGAGCGGATGCAGTGGCCCTTGAAGTGCAGCTCGATGTCGTCCCAGTGGTTGAAGGCCACCTCGATGGCGTCGGCGGTCTTGTCGTCCCACTTGCGCATGTTGTCCATCGTGGCGTCGGAGAACACCACGCCCCAGCCGAAGGTGTCGTAGGGGCGGTTGCGCTCGACCACCGTGATGCGGTGCGCCGGGTCGAGCTTCTTCATCAGCAGAGCGAAGTACAGGCCGGCGGGGCCGCCGCCTATGCAGACGATGCGCATGTGGGGAGTGGGTGCGTCGGGAAAGTGCATGCATTGTCGCGCCACCCGCCTGCGGGTCCTCCTTGCGGCGGTGCGCCCGGGCCTCTTGCCGATCGGCGGAGCAACCGCGATGGCCGGATTCAGCGGCCGGCCGCGCTTGCCTAGAATCGGCGGATGAGCCTGCCTGCCTTCTTGCGCCCGCTCGGCCACGGCGTGCACGTCGTGGACACGGGCTTTCACCGAGACGACTTCGATGCCGCCTACCTGATCGTGCAGGACGCCCGCGCGGCCTTCATCGACACGGGCACCAACCATTCCGTGCCCCGGCTGCTTGCGGCGCTCGAGGCACTCGGCCTGTCGCGCCAGAGCGTGGACTGGGTGATCCCCACGCACGTGCACCTCGACCACGCCGGCGGCGTGGGGGCACTCGTGCGCGAGCTCCCGCAGGCCCGTGTGCTCGTGCACCCGCGCGGCGCGCGCCACCTCGTCGACCCCTCGGCCCTGTACGCCGGTGCACTGGCCGTCTACGGGCAAGCGGAGATGGACCGCAACTACGGCACGCTCGTGCCAGTGGAGGCCGCGCGCGTCGTGTCATCCACCGATGGCGGCAGCGTGACGCTGGCCGGTCGCGCGCTCGTGACGATCGACACCCCGGGCCACGCCCGCCACCACCACTGCATCTGGGACGAAGCCTCGCGCGGCTGGTTCACGGGCGACACCTTCGGGCTGAGCTACCGCGAGTTCGACGGGCCCGCGGGGGCCTGGATCCTGCCCACCACCACGCCGGTGCAGTTCGAGCCCGAAGCGCTGCAGGCCTCGATCGAGCGCTTGATGGCGAGCGACCCGCAGTGCATGTACCTCACGCACTACGGGCGCGTCACGGGCGTGCCGCGCCTGGCCGAGTTGCTGCTCGGGCAGCTCGGGCAGCTGGTAGCCCGTGCCCGCGCGCTGCAGCATGCTCCGCAGCGCACCCAGGCCCTGCGCGAGGCGGTGCTCGACGTGCACCTGTCGAGCCTCGCGGCACAGGGCACGGCGATGCCGCGCGAGCGTGCCCAGGCCTTGCTGGAACTCGACGTGACGCTCAACGTGCAGGGCATCGAGGCCTGGCTCGACCGCGATGCGCGGGCGCGCTGAAGATTGCATCTGCCAACCCTTGCGAAAGTGCCACACATGAACACCGCCATCCACTTCGGCCTGCAGGGTCGGGTTGCCGTCGTCACGGGCGCCTCACAAGGCATCGGCGAGGCCTGCGCGCGGCGCCTTGCAGGCGACGGCGCAGCCGTCGCCTTGTGGGATGTGTCAGATGCCAAGGGCGAGGAGCTCGCCGCGGCGCTGCGTGCCCAGGGTGCGCGCGCCACCTACGCGCACTGCGACGTCTCGCGCAAGGACCAGGTGGACGCTGCGCTGGCCCACACCCTGCAGGCCTTCGGCCATGTGGATGCGCTCGTCAACAACGCCGGCATCTTCAAGGCATCCGACTTTCTCGACATCACCGAGGCCGACTGGGATGCGGTGATCGCGGTGAACCTCAAGGGCAGCTTCCTCGTGGGGCAGGCGGTGGCGCGCGCGATGCGGGGCAACCGCGGCGGCGAGGGCTACGGCGCGATCGTCAACATGAGCTCGGTCAACGGCGTGATGGCGATCCCGTCGATCACCAGCTACAACGCGAGCAAGGGCGCCATCGACCAGCTCACGCGCAACATGGCGCTGTCGCTGGCCGATTTCGGCATCCGCGTCAACGCCGTGGGGCCCGGCACGATCGCCACGGAGCTCGCGCGCGCGGCCGTGCTCACCACCCCGGAGGCGGCCGAACGCATCCTCGGGCGCACGCCGCTGCGCCGCCTGGGCGAGCCCTCCGAGGTGGCCGATGTCGTGGCCTTCCTGCTCAGCGATGCGGCAAGCTACGTCACGGGAGACATCGTCTACGTGGACGGCGGGCGGCTGGCGCTGAACTACACGGTCCCGCCGCGGCCGGCACGCGCTGCCGGCTGAGCGCAGCCAGGCGCGGCCTGCCCCAAGACCCATCCGGGCCGGGTGGAGCCCGGCGTGGTCAGGCCGGCCGCAAGGCGGCCGCGGCCCGGGCCAGCGCCGTGATCCGTACCCAGTCGCCCGCGGCCACCGCATCGGCAGGGGTCAGCCATGAGCCCCCGCACACGGGCACGTTGGGCACCGCCAGGTACTCCGGCGCGTTGGCCGGCGTGAGCCCGCCAGTGGGGCAGAACTGCACATCCGGGAAGGGCCCGGCGAGCGCCTTGAGCATCGGCACGCCGCCGGCGGCGCCGGCGGGAAAGAACTTCAGGAAGCTGTGGCCGGCGTCCTGCGCCCGCATCACTTCGCCGGCCGTGGCCACCCCTGGCAGCAGCGGCAGCCCGAGCGCGCGGCAGGCGCCGCCCACGGCATCGGTGTAGCCGGGGCTGACGGCGAAGCGGCAGCCTGCGGCCGCGGCGGCCTGCGCATCGGCCGCCGTGCGCACGGTGCCGGCACCGACTATGGCCTGCGGCACCTCGAGCACGATGCGCGCGATGGCGGCCAGCGCCACCGGCGTGCGCAGCGTCACCTCGAGCACGCGCACACCGCCTTCGACGAGCGCACGCGCCAGAGGCACCCCGTCCTCCACACGCTGCAGCACGATCACGGGGATGACGGGGCCGTGGGCGGCGAGTTCCAGGGTGTCCATGGGGCAACTGCTCCTCAGTTCGCTCACAGCCAGGTGACGGCGCCTTCTTCCGCGCTCGTCACGTTGCGCCGCAGGCCGGCGAACAACTCGCGCCCCAGGCCGTGCGCGCAGCCCTGCTCCTCGGCAGCGCTGCGCGAGGCGGGCTCGCGGGCCGCCCACTCGCGCTCAGGCACCAGGGCCTCGAGCGTGCCGGCCACGGCATCCAGGCGGATGACGTCGCCATCGCGCACGCGCGCCAGCGACCCGCCGGCCAGGGCCTCCGGGCTCACGTGGATGGCTGCGGGCACCTTGCCCGAAGCGCCACTCATGCGGCCGTCGGTGACGAGGGCCACGCGAAAGCCCTTGTCCTGCAGCACCGACAGCGGCGGCGTGAGGTTGTGCAGCTCGGGCATGCCGTTGGCGCGCGGCCCCTGGAAGCGCACCACCGCCACCACATCGCGATCGAGCTCGCCCGCCTTGAAGGCCGCGTGCAGCGCCTGCTGCGAGTCGAAGACCCGCGCCGGGGCCTCGATCACGTGACGGTCCTGCGGCACGGCCGAAGCCTTGATCACGGCGCGCCCGAGGTTGCCCTGCAGCAGGCGCAGGCCGCCAGTGGGCGAGAACGGGTCGGCCGCGGGACGCAGCACCGTATCGTCCCCACTGGCAGTGGGACGCGGCACCCAGTGCAGGCGTCCGTCCTCGAGGCTGGGAACGGTCGCATAGGCCTGCAGGCCCGGGCCGCGAACCGTGGTCACGTCGCCGTGCGCCAGGCCGCTGTCGACGAGCTCGCGCAGCACGAAGCCCGGGCCGCCGGCGGTCTCGAAGGCGTTCACGTCGGCGCTGCCGTTGGGGTACACGCGCGACAGCAGCGGCACCACCGAGGAGAGCTCGGAGAAGTCGTTCCAGTCGATGAGGATGCCGGCGGCGCGCGCCACCGCCACCCAGTGGATGAGGTGGTTGGTGGAGCCGCCGGTGGCCAGCAGCGCTGCCATCGCGTTGACGATCGCGCGCTCGTCGACCACCTGCCCGATCGGGGCGCAGGCCGTGCCGGCGCGGTGCAGCACGGTGCGCACCGCCTCGCGCGTGAGCGCCTCGCGCAGGCCGGCATGCGGGTGCACGAAGGCTGCACCCGGCACGTGCAGCCCCATCGCCTCGAGCAGCATCTGGTTGCTGTTGGCCGTGCCGTAGAAGGTGCAGGTGCCCGGGCCGTGGTACGAGGCGCTCTCCGCCTCGAGCAGGGTTTCACGACCCACGAGCCCCTGTGCATGGCGCTCGCGCACCGCAGCCCGCTCCTTGTTGGGCAGGCCCGAGCTCATCGGGCCGGCAGGCACGAAGACGCAAGGCAGGTGGCCAAAGTGCAGCGCGCCGATGAGCAGCCCCGGCACGATCTTGTCGCACACGCCGAGCAGCAGCGCGCCGTCGTACATGTCGTGCGTCAACGCCACCGCGGTGCCCATGGCGATCGTGTCGCGCGAGAAGAGGCTCAGCTCCATTCCCGGCTCGCCCTGCGTGACGCCGTCGCACATCGCGGGCACGCCGCCGGCCACCTGCGCAGTGGCGCCGTGACGGCGGGCCTCGTCGCGGATCACGGCCGGGAAGCCCTCGTAGGGCTGGTGCGCCGACAGCATGTCGTTGTAGGCGGTGACGATGGCGAGGTTGGGTGCGCGCTCGGCCACCACGCGCAGCTTGTCGCTGGCCGGCAGCGCCGCCCAGGCGTGGGCGAGGTTGGAGCAGCCGGTGCGGTCCACCGCGCGGCGGCGCGCCGCCATCGCTGCCGTGCGATCGAGGTAGACACGGCGCGTGTCGGCGCTGCGGGCGCGGATGCGGTCGGTGACGGCGGCGACGGTGGGGTGCAGCGGCATGGCACGAAGGAGCCCGGCGAAGCAGGCCCGAGGCTGTAACTCGTTCTCGATTATCGTGTAACTGGGTTACAAGGTCAACGCGGGGCCCGGTGCCCCACCGCATCCGCATCAAGCCCGCACAGGCGATGCCTGCGTACTCTCGCGCACAATCGGGCGGGTCATGAGTGACGTCCTGCTGCGACCCGAACGCGACCCCGCGCCCATGCTTGCCCGGGTGCGCGAGACGCTGCAGCAACTCGACGCGCTGTGGGTCTTCGGCTACGCCTCGCTCATCTGGCGCCCCGAGTTCGAGGCAACGGAGCAGCGAACGGCCCGCGTCAACGGCTGGCACCGTTCCCTTCGGATGCGCTCGCGCGTGAACCGGGGCACGCCCGAGCGGCCGGGGCTGGTGTTCGCGCTGCTGCAGGGTGGTGCGTGCCGCGGCATCGTCTACCGCCTGCACCCGGGGCAGCACGAAGAGGTTCTGCAGCGGCTGTGGGCGCGCGAAATGGTCACGGGCGTCTACGACCCGCGCTTCGTGCTCGCGCACACGCCGCAGGGCCCGGTGCGGGCCCTGACATTCACGCTCAGCCGGTACAGCCCGCAGTGCCACGCGCGGCTCGATGACGCCCAGATGCTCGACATCCTGCGCCACGCACGCGGGCGTTTCGGCACGACGCTGGAGTACCTGGTGGAGACGGCACGCGCCCTGCGCGCCCACGGCGTGAACGACCGCGAGATCGAGCGGCTGGTGCGCCTGGCCGCCCGGCACGGCCTGGGCTGATCAGCCCAAGGCGGCCCCAGCCAGGCCCGCGGCAGCCGTGCGCGCACGCGCCGCGGCGAGGTCTTCCACGGTGTCCACGTCCACGAGCACGCCCGGGTCGTCGAGCTCGATGCCGTAGGCGGGGTAGCGCGCCAGCAGGCGGCGCGCGCCCTCGTCGCCCGAGAGCTGGCGCAGCTCCGACAGCAACTCGGCGGCGAAGCCCACCGGGTGGCCCCGACGCCCGTGGTGCTGCGCATACACCACCGGATGCTCCGCCACCGCGTCGGCCACCGCCAGCAGCGTGGCCGGTGCCACGAGCGGCATGTCACCCGGCAGCACGAGCCAGCCCGGGGCCTCCGGGCGGGCCGACACGCCCGCTGCGATCGAGTGGCCCATGCCGCGCGCGGCCTCCTCGTCGCGCACGACGATCACGTCGCGCGGGGCCACATGACGCGCGGCCTCCGCCGCCAGGGCGGCGATCGTCACGACCACCACCGGCAATCCGCTGGCCAATGCACTGCACAGCACGGAGCCCAGCACCGTGTTGCCCCCAAAGGGCTGGGCGAGCTTGTGCTGGGTACCGGCAAAGCGGCTGCCTCTACCGGCAGCCAGCACGACGACGACGGGACGGGAGTTCATGTTGCGCAGGCCTATGGCCTCAGGATGCGCGGCTTGTGGGTGCAACACAAAGGGTGACTTCACCTAAGGCCTTCTCCCTAAGGTCGTGCCCGGGGTCGGACGAGCGGGCTGCCTGGCGGGCGATCCCTGGCTTGCTATGCTGCCTGCATGAAAGCTGCCCACGACGACCTCGCGCAATTGCGCAAGAGCTACGAGCGCGCCGCCCTCGACGAGGAGGCCTCCGAGGCCGACCCTTTCAAGCAGTTCGAGGCCTGGCTCGCGCAGGCCATCGATGCGAAGCTGCCCGAGCCCAACGCCATGACGCTGGCCACCGTGGGGCCTGAAGGCCGGCCTTCCACCCGCGTGGTGCTGATCAAGGGCCTGGATGCGCGCGGCATCGTCTGGTACACGAACTACGACAGCCGCAAGGGGCGCGAGCTGGCCGCACATGGCTTTGCCGCGCTCCAGTTCCACTGGGTCGAGCTCGAGCGGGTCGTGCGCATCGAAGGCAGGGTGGAGAAGGTCTCCGAGGAGGAGTCCGATGCGTACTACGCCAGCCGCCCGCTTGACTCGCGCATCGGCGCCTGGGCTTCCCCGCAAAGCCAGGTCATCGGATCGCGCGCCGTCCTGGTGGCAGCAGCTGCCCGTTACAGCGCGCAATTCCTGCTGAACCCGCCGCGTCCGCCGCACTGGGGCGGCTTCCGGCTCGAGCCCGACCGCTGGGAATTCTGGCAAGGCCGGCCTTCGCGGCTGCACGACCGGTTGCGCTACAGGCTCGAGGACGGGACCTGGCTGCGGGAGCGGCTGGCGCCCTGAAGCCGCGCCCACTCAGGGCACCGGTTCAGCCTCGGTCACGCGGTAGAGCAGGCCGTACTTGTCGTTGGCGAGAACGGCCATGCGGCCTTCCACGGTGATGGCGTCCACCGTATAGCGCACGGGCGTGCGCGTGCGCACCTCCACCAGGCCTTCGGGCCCCGCGGGCACGCAAAACGAGCAGGTGGTGGGCACCGCAGAGAGCAGGAAGTGGCGCTGCCGCTCCCCAGGCTCGAGGGGCAGCATGAAGCCCTGTACCTTGACCGTCTTCTCGTTCAGCGCCTGGACGGCAGGCGGGAACGTGGGCACGACGCGTGCGCGCTCGGGCTTGAGCTGGACGGATGACAGCAGCGCCCAGGACACCACGCCCTCCCTCTCCTGCAGGGGCTTGAAGGCGCTGCGCGGATCGTGGAAGCCGGGGCCCTGGCCGATGCCGGGAGGCAGGCCCGTGCCTGGCGGCTGCGCGCGGGCCAGACCACCGAAAGGGCCCAGGGGCAGAGCCAGCACGGCAGCCAGGGCACCAACCTGGCCGAGGGCCAGCCGACGACGCGGGTCACGGGGGAAGGGGGAGGTCATGCAGGCTTCCTTCGAGGCTCAGTGCTCGTGGCGCATGCCGCAGTACTTGCCGATGGCCAGACCCTTGCAGGCGGCCTGAAGTTCCGTCACGCATTGCGATTCCGGCTTGCCAGACTCCAGGCAGCGGGCCGCCCCCTCATGCGCAGCCGCCATCGCACGGTGGCGCTGAATGTCCTTGCGCACGTGGTCGGAGAGCTTGGCCGGGGTCTGTGCGACGGCCGACACCGCCAACCAGGAGCCGCCGGCCACGGCCAGCAAGGCAGCGGCAGCGACCAGGCGCTGCCAGTTACGGATGGAGGGCTGCAAGGGATTCATCGGTGGTCCTCGGTTGGGTGTGTGTAAGCATGCTCAACGGACGGGGATGGCGCTGAGCGTGAGCCGGTCATGGCGCAAGTTCTGCGGGGTCGGGCGCGGGGTCAGCGCGGCGCCTGCAGCAGCAGCGTGACATCCAGCCGCATCACCCGCCAGACCGGCAACGCCACGGCCAGGAGCGCCAGCGCGAAGACTCCCGTGACGAGGAGCGGCTCCTGCGCCGACAGCCACAGGCCCGACAACG
>CAILKA010000661.1 GCA_903834645.1 uncultured beta proteobacterium | reverse complement strand
GCCACGGGCATCGAGTCGATGCGCAGCACCCTGTCTCCCTTGCGCAGGCCCGCCCGCTCCGCGGGCCCCGCAGCCTTCACTTCGCCCACCACCGGCGCGGTGTAAGGCGCGCCGATGCCCGTCTGGGCCAGAGAGGAGGCGTCAACGCGGGCCCCACCCATGTGCGCCATCTCGAGCATGAGCACCCGGCTGCCACGGCCGTCGCGGTCGCTGACCATCAGGCGCAGCGGCTCGCCCGCCAGGGCTGCCTGGGTCACGCGCCACCGCAAATCCGGCAGCGATCTCACGTCGCGCCAGTCGCTCTCGGAGGTGGCGGTGGCCCGCACCCAGTCACCCGCACGCAACCCTGCCCGCTCGGCCACGCTGCCCGCCGGGGGCGCTGCGAGTACAGCCTTGGGCTCCTCCTGCCCGATCCATTGCACGCCCGCATAGAGCACCACAGCCAGCAGCAGGTTGGCAGCCGGACCGGCCGCGACAATGGCGCTGCGCTGCCACAGCGGGCGACAGTTGAAGGCTCGTTGGCGCTCGGCCGGATCCACCGGCGCCTCACGCTCATCAAGCATGCGCACATAGCCGCCCAACGGCAGCGCCGATAAGGCGAACTCGCAACCGTCGCGCCCGATGCGCCGGCTGTAGATCACGCGGCCAAAGCCGATCGAGAAACGCAGCACCCGGACGTTGCAGGCGACGGCCATGCGGTAGTGGCCATACTCGTGTACGGCGATCAGCACCGCGAGGGTGAAGAGGAAAGCGAGCAGCGTGGTCATGTACGGCACAGGCGTGAGACCTGGGCCTGCGCCCGGTCCCGCGCACGTGCATCGAGTTCGAGCAGAGATTCGATGTCAGGCAGGGGCCGAAGTTCCGCAGCCATGGACTCGAGGGTCGCCGTGTTGACGGCATGGATGTCGGTGAAGGCCAGCCGCCGCTCGAGGAAGGCATCCACGGCAATCTCGTTGGCGGCGTTGAGCACCACGGTGCTGCCCGCCGGGCCCGCCAGCGCTTCCCAGGCCAGCGCCAGGCCCGGGAAGCGCTGCGGGTCAGGCTCCTCGAAGGTGAGGGCCCCGATCTGGCGGAAGTCCACCCGGGGCGCCCCGCTCTCGACTCGATGAGGGTAGGCCAGACCGTAGGCGATCGGCACGCGCATGTCCGGCGTGCCCAACTGCGCCAGCACCGAACCGTCCCGGCACACCACCATCGAGTGGATGATGCTCTGCGGGTGGATCACGACACGGATCTGTTCGGGCTGCAGATCGAACAGCCAGCGCGCCTCGATGACTTCGAGGGCCTTGTTCATCATCGTGGCCGAGTCCACCGATATCTTGCGGCCCATCACCCAGTTCGGATGAGCCACGGCCTGCTCGGGCGTCACCCCTTGCAGCGTGCCAGGGTCGCGCGTGCGGAACGGCCCGCCCGAGGCCGTCAGCACGATATGGTCGATGCGTGCCGACCACTGGCTGCGGTCCTCAGGCAGGCACTGGAAGATCGCGGAGTGCTCACTGTCGATGGGGATGAGCGTGGCTCCGCCCTCGCGCACGGTGCGGATGAAGAGTTCGCCGCCCACGACGATCGCCTCCTTGTTGGCCAGCAACAGGCGCTTGCCCGCCCGGGCTGCAGCCATGCATGGGCGCAGGCCTGCCGCACCCACGATGGCCGCCATCACACTGTCGACTTCCGGAGCGCGGGCCATCTCCTCCAGCGCCTGTGCGCCGACGCACACCTCGGTGGCCGGAGCGCGGCCCCTCAGCGCGCCGCGCAACCCGTGGGCAGCTTCATCGTTGGGCACGACCACCACGCGCGGCTGGAAACGCACGCACTGCTCGGCGAGCTCGTCGACGCGGCGGAAAGCCGACAAGCCGTAGACCTGGAAATGCTCCGGATGCCGCGCAATCACGTCGAGCGTGCTCACGCCTATCGAGCCGGTTGAACCCAGGATCGCCACCCTGTCAGTCATGCACCTGCTCCCTGCCATGTGACCAGCGCCATCGCGATCGGGAAGACCGGAAGCAGCGCATCGATGCGGTCGAGCACCCCGCCGTGCCCGGGCAGCAGCTGGCTCGAATCCTTGGCTCCGGCGGAGCGCTTCAGGAGCGACTCGAAGAGGTCACCCACCACGCTCATCGCGCACAGCGCACTGACGGCCCAGGCAAGGCCCGCGACCCCATGGCTTGCGAGCAGGCGCGTGTACAGGCTGGGACCGTCCACAGGCAGGCCGCGATCGATCCAGCCCGCCCACAGCCCCGCCAGCACCATGACGCCGACCCACCCGCTCACGGCACCTTCCCAGGTCTTGCCGGGACTGATGTGCGGGGCGAGCTTGCGCCGGCCGAAACGATGCCCGCCGAAATACGCTGCGATGTCGGCCATCCACACCAGGCACAGCACCGACAGCAGGAAGTTCAGGCCCAGTCCGCGGGCACTGACGATCGCCAGCCAGGCCGCCCACAGCACGGCCACGCCGAGCAGCAGCCGCGAGGCACGGGGCAATGCGCCCCACCCCCCCACGCCACGCCACAGCGCGAAGACGCCCGCAGCCACCCACATCGCGGCCAGGCCAGCCCAGGCGGAAGGATGGACGCCGCGGGTCCAGCCCGCCTGCCAGGCAGCAAGACCCAGAGTGGCCAGCACGCCAGCCAGAACGACGGCAGGCCAGCCAGGTGTCCCGTTGAGCCGGCCCCACTCCCAGGCTCCCGCCGACACGAAGACGAGCGTCAGCACAGCGAAGGGTTCCGGGCGCGAAGCCCACATCGCCGGCAACAGGAAGGCCAGCAGGACCACCGCGGTGACGATGCGCTGCCCGAGCACCGTCGCTTCACCGGGCCGCGGCTGCGGCCTCCCGGGCAGGGATGCCCCCGAAGCGACGCTCACGGCGCGCGTAGGTGGCCAAAGCTGCATCGACCTCCGTGGCACCGAAGTCGGGCCACAGGCACTCCGTGAAGAAGAGCTCGCTGTAGGCCGCCTGCCACAACAGGAAGTTGCTGATTCGCATCTCCCCGCCGGTTCGTATGAAGAGGTCAGGATCGGGCGCGAACGCCAGAGCCGTGTAGCGAGACAGCACGTCCTCCGTCAGCTCGGTTGGCCCGAGCCCGTCGGCCATCGCGCGCCGGCAAGCCTGCACCACGTCCCAGCGCCCGCCGTAATTGAAGGCCACGGACAACGTGATGCGGGTGTTGTGCACGGTGCTGGACTCCGCCTCCTCCCAGGCTGCGCGCAGCTTGTCGGTGACGGCGTCGCGGTCACCGATGATGCGGATGCGGACCCCATCGGTCGCCAACCGGCGCAGGTACTTCGAAACCGCCACCAGCACCAGTCCCATCAGGCCAGAGACTTCGTCGCTGGGCCGCTTCCAGTTCTCCGAGGAGAAAGCGAAAACGGTGAGGTACTCCACCCCGCGCTCGGCGAAGAGATCCACGGCACGCACCAGCGCGTCGACACCCGCCTTGTGGCCGAAGAAACGCGGCATGTACCGCTGCTTGGCCCAGCGACCATTGCCGTCCATCACGACCGCCACATGGCGGGGTATCGGGGAGTGGCGATCCATGGGGAGAGGCTAGGCGATCAGACCGCCAGGACCTCGGCTTCCTTGGCCTGCACCAGCCGATCCACCTCGGCAATGACGCGGTCGGTCAGGCGCTGCACGTCGTCCTGGGCGCGACGCTCGTCGTCCTCGGAGACCAGCTTGTCCTTCAGTTGCCGCTTGAGCTGGTCATTGGCCTCGCGGCGCACGTTGCGCACCGCCACCTTGCAGTCCTCGCCTGCGCCGCGCACGACCTTCGTCAGGTCGCGACGCCGCTCCTCGGTGAGCGCCGGCATCGGCACGCGCAGCAGGTCGCCCTGCGAGGCCGGATTCAGTCCCAGGTCGGATTCTCGGATGGCCTTCTCGATCTTGGCCCCCATCCCCTTCTCCCAAGGCTGCACGCTGATGGTGCGTGCATCGAGCAGAGAGACGTTTGCCACCTGGCTGATCGGCACCAGCGAGCCGTAGTAGTCGACCTGCACCTGATCGAGGATGCCGGGGTGGGCGCGGCCCGTGCGGATCTTCTGCAGTTCGGCCTTCAGGGCCTCCACCGACTTGCCCATCTTGGCTTCGGCGTTCTTGCGGATGTCGGCAATCGTGGTCATGTCGGCACTCTCTTCAGACGTGCACCAGCGTGCCCTCGTCCTCGCCACATACGACACGCTGAAGCGCCCCGGGCTTGAAGATCGAGAACACCTTGATCGGAAGCTTCTGGTCGCGGCACAGCGCGAACGCCGTGGCGTCCATCACCTGCAGGTTACGGGAGATCGCCTCGTCGAAGCTGATCGAGGCGTAGCGCGTGGCCAGGGGGTCCAGCTTGGGATCGGCGCTGTACACCCCATCGACCTTGGTGGCCTTGAGCACCACCTCCGCACCGATTTCCGCGCCCCTCAAGGCCGCCGCAGTGTCCGTCGTGAAAAAGGGGTTGCCCGTGCCCGCGGCGAAAACGACCACCTTGCCCTCCTCGAGATACTGCAAGGCCTTGGGCCGCACATAGGGCTCCACGACCTGCTCGATCGAGATGGCCGACATGACGCGCGCCGTCATGCCTTCCTGGCGCATCGTATCGGCCAGGGCCAGCGAGTTCATGACGGTGGCCAGCATGCCCATGTAGTCGGCGGTTGCTCGATCCATCCCGACCGATCCACCGGCCACACCCCGGAAGATGTTG
>CAILKA010000660.1 GCA_903834645.1 uncultured beta proteobacterium | reverse complement strand
TCGCAGATCACGCCGCGGTGCTTGAGGCGCTTGTACTTGCCGCACAGGCACTCGTAGTCCTTGATCGGCCCGAAGATCTTGGCGCAGAACAGGCCGTCGCGCTCGGGCTTGAAGGTGCGGTAGTTGATGGTCTCGGGCTTCTTCACCTCGCCGAACGACCACGAGCGGATCTTCTCGGGCGAAGCCAGCCCGATCTTGATCGCGTCGAAGTGTTCCTCGGGGGTGAACTGCTTGAAGAGGTCGAGCAAGCCTTTCATGAGCTTTCTCCTTCTGAAGTGTGTGCGTGACGGGAGACGGACGGGGCAGGGTCACGGACGCGCCGGGCGGGCGCGCCGGATCCGGCTCAGTTCTTCTCCAGTTCGATGTCGATGCCCAGGGACCGGATCTCCTTGACCAGCACGTTGAAGGACTCGGGCATGCCCGCGTCGATCGAGTGCTCGCCCTTGACGATGCTCTCGTAGACCTTGGTTCGGCCGTTCACGTCGTCGGACTTCACCGTGAGCATCTCCTGCAGCACGTAGGAGGCGCCGTAGGCCTCGAGCGCCCAGACTTCCATCTCGCCGAAGCGCTGGCCGCCGAACTGCGCCTTGCCGCCCAGCGGCTGCTGGGTGACGAGGCTGTAGGGGCCGGTGGAGCGGGCGTGCATCTTGTCGTCCACGAGGTGGTGCAGCTTCAGCACGTGCATGTAGCCGATCGTCACCGGCCGCTCGAAGGCCTCGCCGGTGCGCCCGTCGTGCAGCGTGGCCTGGGTGCGCGTGTCGGTCAGGCCGCGCACGCTGGCCACGTCGTCCGGGTAGGCGAGCTTGAGCATCGCGCGGATCTCCTCCTCTGCGGCGCCGTCGAAGACCGGCGTGGCGAAGGGGATGCCCTTGGCAAGCTCGCCAGCCATCTCCACCACCTGCTCGTCGGACAGCTGCTGCAGGCTCTCGGACTTGCCGCCCGAGCGGTTGTAGATGGTCTCGAGCATCGCACGCAGCTCGGCCGCACGCGAGCCGGCAGCGAGCATGTCACCGATGCGCTGGCCGATGCCCTTGGCGGCCCAGCCCAGGTGAACTTCCAGCACCTGGCCCACGTTCATGCGCGAGGGCACGCCCAGCGGGTTGAGCACGATGTCCACCGGCGTGCCGTCGGCCATGTAGGGCATGTCCTCCACGGGCACGATCTTGGAAACCACGCCCTTGTTGCCGTGGCGGCCGGCCATCTTGTCCCCAGGCTGCAGGCGGCGCTTGACGGCGAGGTAGACCTTCACCATCTTGAGCACGCCCGCGGGCAGCTCGTCGCCCTGCGTGAGCTTCTTGCGCTTCTCCTCGAAGGCCAGGTCGAAGCTGTGGCGTGTCTGGTCCAGGGAGTTCTTGATGGACTCGAGCTGGTTGGCCACCTCTTCCTCGGCCGGGCGCACGTCGAACCAGTGGTGGCGGTCCACCGAGGCCAGGTAGGGCTTGTCGATCACGGTGCCCTTGGTGATGCGCTGCGGGCCGCCATTGGCCACCTTGCCCACGAGCAGCTTCTCGATGCGGTCGAAGGCGTCGGCCTCGACGATGCGCAGCTGGTCGTTGAGGTCCAGGCGGAAACGCTTGAGCTCGTCGTCGATGATCTGCTGGGCGCGCTTGTCGCGCTGGATGCCCTCACGCGTGAAGACCTGCACATCGATGACGGTGCCACTGGTGCCCTGGTCGACGCGCAGCGAGGTGTCCTTCACGTCGCTGGCCTTCTCGCCGAAGATCGCGCGCAGCAGCTTCTCTTCGGGCGTGAGCGTGGTCTCGCCCTTGGGCGTGACCTTGCCCACGAGCACGTCGCCCGGGTTGACCTCGGCACCGATGTAGACGATGCCCGACTCGTCCAGGCGCGCAAGCTGCTGCTCCGACAGGTTCGGGATGTCGCGAGTGATCTCCTCGGAGCCGAGCTTGGTGTCGCGCGCCATCACCACGAGCTCTTCGATGTGGATCGAGGTGTAGCGATCCTCGCCCACCACGCGCTCGGAGATCAGGATCGAGTCCTCGAAGTTGTAGCCGTTCCAGGGCATGAAGGCCACGAGCATGTTCTGGCCCAGGGCGAGCTCGCCCAGGTCCGTGCTCGCGCCGTCGGCCACCACGTCGCCGGCACCCACCTTGTCGCCGCGCTTGACGATCGGGCGCTGGTGGATGTTGGTGTTCTGGTTGCTGCGCTGGTACTTGATGAGGTTGTAGATGTCCACGCCCACCTCACCGGCCACCGTCTCGGCGTCGTTGACGCGGATGACGATGCGGTTGGTGTCGACATAGTCGACCACGCCGCCGCGGCGCGCCGTCACCACCGTGCCGGAGTCGACCGCGGCCACGCGCTCCACGCCCGTGCCCACGAGGGCCTTCTCCGGGCGCAGCGTAGGCACGGCCTGGCGCTGCATGTTGGCGCCCATCAGCGCGCGGTTGGCGTCGTCGTGCTCGAGGAAGGGCACGAGCGAGGCTGCCACCGAGACGATCTGCGCCGGCGCGACGTCCATGTACTGCACGCGCTCGGGCGACAGCAGCACCGACTCGCCGTTCTCACGCGCGCTCACCAGCTCGTCGACGAGCCGGCCTTCGCCGTCCAGCGACGCGTTGGCCTGCGCCACCACGTACTTGCCTTCCTCGA
>CAILKA010000659.1 GCA_903834645.1 uncultured beta proteobacterium | reverse complement strand
GCGTCGGACTACGTGCGCGTGCCAGTGGCCGACCCCGACGCGCTGCGCGAGGCGCTCGGCCGCGCGCTGGGCGTGCGCGGGCGCGTGCGCAAGCGCCGCTGGCTGCTGCTGGCCGGGCCCACGCGCATCCACCTCGACGAGGTGCAGGGCCTGGGCGACTTCCTCGAGCTCGAGGTGGTGATGCGCGAGGACCAGCCCGACGAGCAGGGCGTGGCCATCGCCGAGGCGCTGATGGACGCGCTGGGCCTGCGCCAGGCGCCGCGCCTGGCTGGCGCGTACCTGGATCTGCAGCAACACAGCTTTACCTCGTAAAGCCGGGCCGTCGCGTCCTCCGGGGCGAGGCGGCGCACGTTGTGTGCCCATGGACGACCCTGCACCCATGCGGCCTGCGGCGCCGCCGCGCCGCGCGCCGGCACGAAGCCTCCTGAGCCGCCCGGCGGCCCGCGTGCTCGCCGCCTCGGCGCTGCTGGTGCTGGGGGGATGCGTGGTCGTGCCGAGCGGGCCCGGGCGGTACCCGATGCCTCCCGCGCCCGTGGCCGGCCCGCCGGGTCCCGTGGTCGAGCTGGCGCCGCCGGCGCCTTACGCGGAGGTGATTCCCGTGGCGCCCGGGCCGGCCTACGTGTGGATCGGCGGCTACTGGTCGTGGCACCTCGGGCGTCACGTGTGGGTCGGAGGTCGCTGGGCGCTGCCGCCGCACGGCCACGTCTGGGCCCCGGGCCACTGGGGCCGCCACGGCCCGGGGTGGCGCTGGCATGGGGGGTACTGGCGCCGGCGCTGAGGCTGCGTCCGTGCGGCGCGCGCGCTGCCCGATGGCTGCGCAGCGAAACCGCGCTATCGTCGCGGCCGTGAAGCTGCTGGAAGTGACCGACCTGCGCGTGACGCTGCGCACGAGCCGCGGACCGGCCGACGTGCTGCGCGGTGTTTCGCTCGCGATGCAGCGCGGCGACACGCTGGGCCTGATCGGCGAGTCGGGCTGCGGCAAGTCGATCACGGCGCTGGCCCTGATGGGGCTGCTGCCCGATGGCGCGCAGGTGTCGGGCTCGATCCGCCTGGGCGGGCGCGAGCTCACCACGCTCGACGAGCGCCAGTGGTGCGAGCTGCGCGGCAGCCGCATGGGCATGGTGTTCCAGGAGCCGATGACGGCGCTCAACCCGCTGCACACGGTGGGCCATCAGATCGCCGAGTCGCTGCGGCTGCACCGGGGCATGGATGCCGGCCAGGCCCGCGCACAGGCGCTGCGCCTGCTCGAGCGCGTGCGGCTGCCGCAGGCCGCCCAGCGCCTGAACGCCTACCCGCACCAGCTCTCCGGCGGCCAGCGCCAGCGCGTGGTCATCGCGATCGCGCTGGCCTGCGGGCCCGACCTGCTGATCGCCGACGAGCCCACCACGGCGCTGGACGTCACGGTGCAGCGCGAGGTGCTCGAGCTGATCGCCGAGCTCGTCGCGCAAGACGGCATGGGGCTGCTGCTGATCAGCCACGACCTGGGCGTGATGGCGCAGACGGTGCGCCAGCTGCTCGTGATGTACGCCGGCACGGTGGTGGAGAGCGGCCCCACGGCCGAT
>CAILKA010000658.1 GCA_903834645.1 uncultured beta proteobacterium | reverse complement strand
GCCCGACACCGCGCTCGTGCTGGAAACCGATGCACCGGACATCCCGCCGGCGTGGCTCTACCGCACGGCAGCCGAACGTGCGGCGGGCCACGGCCACGGGCGCAATGAACCGGCCGAGCTGCCGCGCATCGCGCAGACGCTGGCCGGGCTGCGCGGCTGGAACCTGGAACACACGGCAGCGCGGACAACCGCCAACGCCTGCACGGCGCTGCCCCGGCTCGCCGCGCTGATGCCGCCCCAGCCCTGCCCTGACCCCGTTTCTCGCCGCGCGGATCCCGCGGGGGCGCAGCCGTGACCCACGCTCCCGAGCTGCCGGAGGTGACGCTGTCGGAGCACGATGGCGTGCGCTACCTGCACCTGGGCACGCCCTGGGTGCAAGGCGCGATGCGGATCGCGCGCCCGCGCGCCATCGAGCTCGAGTACGTGCAGCGCATGCTCGCGGCGCTGCTGTGGTTGCCCCAGGAGGATCTGGCCGAGGGCCGCGCGGTGCAGCTCGGCCTCGGCGCAGGCACCCTCACGCGCTTCACGCACGCCGAGCTCGGGATGGACACGACCGCCATCGAGCTCAATCCCCAGGTCATCCTCGCCTGCCGGGCGCGCCTACGGCTGCCGGCCGATGGGCCCGGGCTCCAGGTGGTGTGCGGGGATGCGTCGCAGTGGGTGGCCCGGCCGCCGCGGGGCTACGCCGGGTCGGTGCGGCTCCTGCATGTGGACCTCTACGACCACGAGGCGGCCGCGCCCGTGCTCGACGATGAGCTTTTCTACGCGCGCTGCCGCGCGCTGCTCGAGCCCGGCGGCGTGATGGCGGTGAACCTCTTCGGCCGCCAGGCCAGCTTCGCGCGCAGCGCCGCGCGCATCGCCGCCGCATTCGGGGCGGGACAGGTCTGGTCGCTGCGCGCGACGCGCGAAGGCAACACGGTGGTGGTGGCCGGGCGCGGCGCGATCCCTCCCGGGCGGGCGGAACTCACCGCGCGGGCGACTACCATCGAGGCTCGCCACGGCAAGCTCGGCCTGCCGGCGCGCAAGTGGCTGCGCATGGTGCGTCCCTGGCAGGCCGGCCCCGCGCAGGGCTGAACCCGCGCGGGCCGAGGTCTCTCACCGCAATCGCCTCTTGCATCCGCCGCCTCACCCCCGACCTCGATGAACACTGCTGCGCCGCCCAAGCTCCCGCGCCTGCCCAAGGGCCGTCTGGAGTGGCGCGCACTGCTGGGCTGGCTGGCTGCCGACGGGGTCGTCAGCGCGGCCGATGCGGCCCGGCTGGAGCAGCGCTTCGGCGCCGGGCAGTCGTCGCAGCACCCGCTCGTGCGGCTGGGCGGCGCCGGTCTCGTGCATGCAGGCACCGGCCAGCCCCTGGATGGGGAGGCCCTCACGCAGTGGCTCGCTCGGCGCTGCGGGCTCGGTTACCTGCGCATCGACCCGCTGCGCGTGGATGTCGGCCGCGTGGCCGATGTGATGAGCGTCAAGTACGCCGAGAGCCGGCGTGCGCTGCCGGTGCAGCTCGGCGTGGCCGAGGTGGTGATCGCCACCGCCGAGCCGCTGGACGCCGACTGGGTGGGCGAGATCGAGAGCCACACGCGCCGGCGGGTGCGGCTGGTCGTGGCCAACCCGCAGGACATCCTGCGCTACACGACCGAGTTCTACACGCTCGCGCGCAGCGTGCGCAACGCGCACAAGAGCGGCGAGGCGGCGGTGGCGCCGAATTTCGAGCAGATCGTCGAGCTCGGCCGGGCCAAGGGCCAGCTCGACGCCAACGACCAGGGCGTGGTGCAGGTCGTCGAGTGGCTGTGGCAGTACGCCTTCGAGCAGCGCGCGAGCGACATCCACCTGGAGCCGCGGCGCGAATTCGGTGCGATCCGTTTTCGCATCGACGGGGTGCTGCACACGGTCTACCAGCTGCCGCTGCCGGTGCTTGGCGCGATGATCGCGCGCATCAAGCTGCTGGGCCGCATGGACGTGGTGGAGCGGCGGCGTCCGCTCGACGGCCGCATCAAGACGCGACGCGCCGAAGGCACCGAGGGCGCCGGCGGTGAGGTGGAGATGCGGCTGTCGACGCTGCCCACGGCCTTCGGCGAAAAGCTGGTGATGCGCATCTTTGATCCCGACACCACCGTCAAGACACTCGATGGCCTGGGCTTTGGCATCCACGACGCCAAGCGCTGGGACACGCTGGTGACGCGGCCTAACGGCATCATTTTGGTGACCGGGCCGACCGGCTCGGGCAAGACCAGCACGCTGTATTCGACGCTGCGCCGGCTGGCCACCGAAGAGGTCAACGTGTGCACGATCGAAGACCCGATCGAGATGATCCAGCCCGCGTTCAACCAGACCCAGGTGCAGCCGACCATCGACTTCAGCTTTGCCGAAGGCGTGCGCGCACTCATGCGCCAGGACCCGGACATCATCATGGTGGGCGAGATCCGCGATCTGGAAACCGCCGAGATGGCGATACAGGCCGCGCTGACCGGCCACCTGGTGTTCAGCACGCTGCACACGAATGACGCCGCTTCGGCGATCACCCGGCTGGTCGATC
>CAILKA010000657.1 GCA_903834645.1 uncultured beta proteobacterium | reverse complement strand
GCGCGGGCGTGATCGGCCTGCTCATCACGGTGGGGCTGGGGGCAGACCGCCTGACGACCTGGGCCGAGGACCGCTTCTACGGCGAGCGCATCGTGCATGCCGCCAGCAGCCCCTACCAGCGCATCGTCGTGACCGCCGGGGCCGCGGGTCACGCCGGCAGTGCCGGGCAGGTGCGCCTGTTCCTCAACGGCAACCTGCAGTTCGACAGCCGCGACGAGTACCGCTACCACGAGGCCCTGGTGCACCCGGCCATGGCCGCGCACGGCGCGCCCCGGCGCGTGGCGATCCTGGGCGGTGGCGACGGGCTGGCGCTGCGCGAGGTGCTGCGCTACCCGAGCGTGGAGCAGGTCTGGCTCGTCGACCTGGATGCGGCCGTCACGGACCTCTTCGCGCGCGAGCCGCGGCTGCGCCGGCTCAACGCGCAGGCCTTCGACTCGCCCAAGGTGCAGGTGGTCAACACCGATGCCTTCACGTGGCTGGAGAGCCACGAGGAGGTCTTCGATGTCGTCATCGTCGACTTCCCCGACCCGAGCAACTTCTCGCTGGGCAAGCTCTACACGACGAGCTTCTACGCGCTGCTGGACCGTCATCTCGCCGCCTCGGGCTACGCCGCGATCCAGAGCACCTCGCCGCTGGTGGCGCGGCGCAGCTTCTGGACGGTGGTGGCCACGCTCGAGTCGGTGGGACTGGCGGCCACGCCCTACCACGTGCACGTGCCGAGCTTTGGCGAGTGGGGCTTCATCGTCGCCTCGCGCCGGCCCTGGCGCGCGCCCGAGCGGCTGCCCGAGGGCCTGCGCTTCCTCACGCCCGACGGGATGCCGGCCCTGCTGCACTTCCCGCCCGACATGGCGCGTGTGCCGGCCGAGCCCAACCGCCTGACCAACCAGGCGCTGGTGCGCACCTTCGAGGAGGAATGGGGCCGGGTGCAGCGCTAGCGCGCCGGCTCAGCCGCCGCGCGTGGCTCGCGGGCGCTGCGCTCGGTGCGGCCGGCGCGAGCGGCTGCGACCGTCTGCGCGACGTGACCGCCTCCCTGAGTGACGCTTCCGCAGACAGGATCGACGCCGCCCGCTGGGCGGGAGGCTGGGTCGGTGCCTCGCTGGACCGCGGGCACAGGTTGCTGGCCGAGGTCGCGCCCCCGGGTGCCCCCCTCGCCCCGCGGCGCTGCGCCGTGGCGGTGCTCGGAGCCGGCGTGGCGGGCCTGGCGGCCGCCCGCGCGCTGCGCCAGGCCGGCATCGACGACGTGCGCGTCTTCGAGCTCGAGGACGGCGCCGGGGGCAATGCGCGCGCCCACACGATCGAAGGGCTGCGCTGCCCGCTCGGGGCGCACTATCTGCCGGTGCCCCCGCGCGAGGCGCGCGCGGTGTCGGCGTTCCTGCACGAGGTCGGGCTGCTGCGCACGCAGCACGGCCGCACCGTGCCCGACGAACGTCACCTGTGCCACGCCTTGCAGGAGCGCCTGTGGACCGGCCAGGCCTGGACGGAAGGGCTGCTGCCGCCGGCCGAGCCGGGCTCCGCCGCGGAGGCGGCCTACCGGCGTTTCTCGCGGCTCGTCGCGCAGGCCGCACGCGAGGCCCGCTTTGCCGTCCCCGCGCTCGGGCTGGGCAGCTCGCCCGCGCTGCTGGCGCTGGATCGCGAGACCTTTGCCAGCTGGCTGCAGCGCCACGGCCTGCAGGATCCGTCGCTGCTGTGGTACCTCGACTACGCCTGCCGCGACGACTATGGCGCGGGCCTGCAGGCCGTCTCGGCCTGGGCCGGGCTGCACTACTTCGCCAGTCGCCATGGCTTTTCCGCCCCGGGGGACGACGCCGCACCAGCCGGCGCCGACAGCGCCTCACAGGGTGTCTACACGTGGCCCGAGGGCAACGCCTGGCTCACGCAGCGGCTCGCGGCGCCGCTGGCCGATCGGCTGCACCTGGGCGCGCTGGTGCGCCGCGTGCGGCCTGGCCGGCACGAGGTGGCCGTGGAGATCCAGGACGCGCGCGGCGGCCTGCAGCACTGGATCGCGCGCGAAGTGGTGGTGGCGCTTCCGCTGCACGTGGCGCGGCGCGTGGTGGCGGCTGCACCCGCGGCGCTCGAGCCCGCCGCGCGCGCCATCGACAGCGCCCCGTGGCTCGTGGCCAACGTGCTGCTGCGCGAGCCCCCCATCGACCGGCCCGGTGCGCCGCCCGCTTGGGACAGCGTCGTGCACGAGCCCGCCGCGCGGGGTGACGCGCTTGCGCCCCCGGAAGACCCGGCGCGCCTGGCGCTGGGCTACGTCGATGCCAGCCACCAGGGGCTGCGCGGCCGCGCTGCACCGCTGGTGCTCAGCGCCTACTGGGCTTTCGGTCAAGCCGAGCCGGCCCGCACGGCGGCCTGGCGCGCGAGGCTGCGCGACGAGCCCTGGCAGGCGTGGGCGCAGCGCGTGGTCGCGCATCTGGCCCGCGTGCACCCTGACCTGCCTGCGCTCGTGCGCCATGTGGACCTCATGCGCTACGGCCACGCCATGGCGGTGCCGGCGCCGGGCGTGCGCAGCCACGAGGCGCTGCGGGCGCTGCGCGAGGCGTCGCTCTCCGCGGCCTTGGGCACTGGCGCGCTGCAGGGTCCGGCGGGCACCGAGCGGCTGCACTTCGCGCACGCCGACCTGGCGGGCTACTCGGTCTTCGAGGAGGCCTTCACGCTCGGAGATGCAGCGGGTCGCCGGGCGGCGGCGCGGCTGGGCCGGCGCGTGTCAGGCGCTGCCTGAACACCTGCGCCGCGCCGAAGTGCATCACGAGTTCCTGCAGCAACTGCTCGGCCCGCGCCGAGTTGTCCTGGAGGAAGTTGCAGACGAAGGCGTCGATCGTCACCGTGCCGTGCTCCGGCCACGTGTGCAGGGCCAGGTGCGACTCGGCCAGCAGCACCGCGCCGGTCACGCCCCCCGGCCCGGGAAAGCGGTGGAAGAGCTCGCCCACGGGCCGCAGGCAAGCCGCGCGCACCGCTTGCAGGCACACCTGGCGCAGGGCCTGCGGATCGTCCATCGCAGCGCGCCCGGCCGGGCAGCCGTGCAGATCTGCGGTGAGGTGTATGCCGTGCATGGGGCGATTATCCCGGCCCCTTGCGCGGGGCCACGGGGCGCTCAACCCGACACGTGCGGCCGATCGGGCAGCTCGTTGGGGTTGGGAGCCGCGTCGGCCAGCGGGAAGTGCGCAGCCAGCAGCGCATCCACGGCCTCCACCGCCTGCAAG
>CAILKA010000656.1 GCA_903834645.1 uncultured beta proteobacterium | reverse complement strand
GCTGCGCCCGGCCAGCCAGGCCTACGAGATGCTGTCCTCCGGCGTGATGGACGGCAACTGGTTCCCCGACGAGTCGGTGGTGTCCTTCAAGCTCGAGAAGCTGACCAAGTTCCGCACCGCGCTGCCCGGGGGCGCCTACAACACGAGCTTCGCCTTCGTCATGAACGAGGCGGCGTGGAACAAGATCTCCAAGGCCGACCAGGCTGCCATCGACAAGCTCGCGGGCGAAGCCGCCGCGCGACGCTTCGGCAAGTTCTGGGACGAGGAGGACGACAAGAGCCTGCAGGTGCAGAAGCAGTCGGGCGTCGAGATCACCCTCGCCGACGCCAAGTTCGTGGCCGACTACAAGGCCAAGACCGCGCCGCTGGAGGCGGAGTGGGTGAAGAAGGCGGAGGAGAAGGGCCTGCGCAACGCCGCCGCAGTGCTCACCGAGTTCCGCGCCGAGATCGCCAAGGTGAAGTGAGGCCTTGAAGCGCATCACCTCGGTCGTCAGCATCGTCGCGGCAGCGTCGCTGTTCGCGATGATGCTGCTGACCTTTGCGGACGTCATCGGCCGCAAGTTCTTCGGCAACTCCATCGTCGGGGCGGTGGAGCTGACCGAGTTGTGCATGCTGGTCATGATCTTCATGGCCCTGCCCCTGGCCTCCCTGGCCGGGGAGCACATCGTCTTCGACCTGCTGGACCGCTACCTGCCCGCGCGCGTGCTGCACCTGCAGATGGCGCTGGCCCATGCCGTGTCGGCCGCCATCTTCGGCGGGGCCGCCTGGTTGGTATGGGTACGGTATGTGCGCACCTACTCGATGGGCGACGTCACGGCGCGCCTCGAGATCAGGCTCGGCCCCTTTCACCAGATGGTGGCGGCGATGCTGCTGATCACCGCGCTGGTGCACGTGGCGCTGATCGTGCGGGAGTGGCGCCATCGGTCTGATCCGGCACAGGTGACCTTCGGCGGGCACGCGCCGCCCCGGGGTGACGCGTGATCGAGGGGCTGCTGGGCTTTGCCGCGATGTTCGCGCTGATGGCGCTGCGGGTGCCCATCGCGGTGGCGATGGGGCTCGTGGGGCTGGTGGGTTTCGCGATGATGCGGTCGTGGCCGGCGGCGTTCTCGTCGGCGGCCAGCGAGTTCACCGACATCGGCACTTTCACGCTCTCGGTGGTGCCGCTGTTCGTGCTGATGGGAAACTTCGTCACGCGAGCGGGCATGTCACGCGACCTGTACCAGGCCGCGTACGCCTTCTTCGGGCACCGCCGCGGCGGGCTGTCGCTGTCCACCATCGCGGCCTGCGCGGGCTTCGGGGCCATCTGCGGCTCGTCGCTGGCCACCACCGCCACCATGGCTCGCGTGGCGATGCCGGAGATGCAGCGCTTCCACTACGCCCCCTCGTTCGCCGCCGGCTCGATCTGCGCGGGCGCGACGCTGGGCATCCTGATCCCGCCCTCGGTGATCATGGTGATCTACGGGATCATGACCGAGCAGAGCATCGGCGCGCTGTTCGCGGCCGGGGTGATCCCGGGCCTGGTCGCGACGGGCTTCTACATGCTCGCCGCCGCCTGGGTGACGCGGCGCAACCCGGAGCTCGGCCCGCCTGGTGAGCGGGCGAGCTGGCCCCAGCGGCTGGCCGCGCTGCGCGGGGTCTGGGGCGTGGCGCTGCTGTTCGCGCTCGTCATGGGCGGCATGTACGGCGGCGTGTTCACGCCCACCGAGGCCGCAGGCGTCGGAGCCATGGGCGGCTTCGTGTTCGCCTGGGCCCGCGGAGGGCTGACGCTCAAGGTGATGCAGGAGGTGCTGGTGGAGTCGGCACGCACCTCGGCGATGCTCTTCACGATCGTGATCGGGGCGTCGCTGTTTGCGAACTTCCTGAACTTCACCGACCTGCCCAACGCGCTGAAGACCTTCGTCATGCAGTTCGAGGTCAGCCCCGTACTCGTGATCATCGCGATCTGCGCGATCTACGTGGTGCTCGGCACGGCGATGGAGAGCCTGTCGATGATGCTGCTGACGGTGCCGATCTTCTTTCCGCTCGTCACCGCCCTGGGCTACGACCCGGTGTGGTTCGGCATCATCGTCGTGTGCGTGATCGAGATCAGCCTGATCACGCCACCGGTGGGGATGAACATCTTCGTGCTGTCCAGCGTGATGCCCAACGTGCCCACGACGACGATCTGGCGCGGGGTGGTGCCCTTCATCTACGCCGATATCGTGCGCATGGGCGTGCTCATTGCCTTCCCGTCGCTGAGCCTGTTCCTGCCGAAGTGGCTGGGCCTGTAGAGACGCCCCCCCGCTAACGCCGCAGCACCGGCGCGAGCGCCTGGCCGGTGTGGGTGCCGGCGGCCACCACCGCCTCGGGCGCGCCCGCGCACACCACGCGCCCGCCCTGGCCGCCACCCTCGGGCCCGAGGTCGATCACCCAGTCGGCCTCGGCCACCACGTCCAGGTCATGCTCGATCACGACCACGCTGTGGCCGCCATCCACCAGCCGGTGCAGCACGCGGATGAGCTTGTCCACGTCGGCCATGTGCAGGCCCACCGTGGGCTCGTCGAGCACGTACAGCGTGTGCGGTGCGCGGTTGCCACGGCGCGTGACGTCGTCCCGCACCTTGGCCAGTTCGGTCACGAGCTTGATGCGCTGCGCCTCGCCGCCCGACAGCGTCGGGCTCGGCTGGCCCAGCGTGAGATAGCCCAGGCCCACGTCGTGCAGCAACTGCAGCGGGTGCGCGATCGAGGGCATCGAGGCGAAGAACTCCACCGCCTCGTCGACCTCCATGCGCAGCACGTCGCCGATGCTGCGGCCGCGCCACGTGACGGCCAGCGTCTCGGCGTTGAAGCGTTGGCCGTGGCACACGTCGCAGGGCACCTTCACATCGGGCAGGAAGCTCATCTCGATGGTGCGCATGCCCTGCCCCTCGCAGGCGTGGCAGCGGCCGTCGCCGGTGTTGAAGGAAAAGCGTGCCGCCGCGTAGCCGCGCGCCTTGGCCTCCAGCGTCTCGGTGTAGAGCTTGCGGATCACGTCCCAGAAGCCGATGTAGGTGGCCGGGCAGGAGCGCGGCGTCTTGCCGATCGGCGTCTGGTCGACTTCCAGCACGCGGTCCACCTGCTGCCAGCCGTAGATGCCGTCCAGCCCCTGCCAG
>CAILKA010000655.1 GCA_903834645.1 uncultured beta proteobacterium | reverse complement strand
TTCGCCGGCATCGGCGCGGCCGCGCGCGATGCTGCCCTCGAACACCCAGGGGTGGCGGCGCAGCAGGGAGCGTTCCTTGCCGGGGTGCAGGGTGATGGTTTTCATGGATCCGATTGTCGCCAACCAGGCTGCACCATCGTCACCGGGCACCGGCCCAGGGAGAAATCGATGATTGGAATGCGGGTCCGCCCGGGACGAATCGCAGCCGCGGCCGCCGCGGTGGTGCTGGCCGCCTGCGCCACGGTGGCCTTCGAACCCGACCGCGGCGTGCGCGCACCGGTGCTCGAGGGCTTCGGCGTGCGCGAGGTCGCCGTGAGCACTTCGGTGCCGCAGGCGCGCCAGCTCTTCGCGCAGGGTCTGGCGCTGGGCTGGGCTTTCAACCACCGCGAGGCGGTGCGCAGCTTCAAGGCCGCGCTGGCCGCCGACCCCGCCTGCGCGATGTGCGCATGGGGCGTGGCCTGGCAACTGGGGCCGAACATCAACGGCACGAGCCGCCACGGCCTGAAGGCGGCGCAGCCCTTCCTGGAGCTCGCCCTGCGCCATGCGGCAGCGGCGACCCCGCGCGAGCGCGAGCTCATCGCGGCGCTGGCCCTGCGCTACGACCATGCGAGCCAGAGCCGCGAGACGGCCCCGCTCACGGCTGGCGTGTGCAGCAAGCCCGCGCCAGGCAGCGTGCGCGCGCATCCGCTGGAGCTGGCCTACGCCCAGCGCCTGGAGGCCCTCGCGGCCGCGCACCCGGACGACCCGGACATCGCCGCGCTGTGGGTGGAGGCCGTGATGGTGGCGCGCCCCGACCTCTCGTGGCCTGCCCAGGCCAACGCCGCGCCTGCGCCTGAGCTGCAGGCCGTGGCCAGCGGCCTGGAGCGGGCCCTGGCGCGGCACCCGGAGCACACCGGCCTGAACCACTACATGGTCCACCTGATGGACCAGCCGAGCGTGGCCATCCGCGCGCTGCCGGCGGCCGAGCGCCTGGCCCGGCTGGCTCCGGACGCGCCGCACCTCGTGCACATGCCTTCGCACACCTACGCGCACCTGGGCCGCTACACGGAGGCCGTGCGCGCCAACGTGCTGGCGCTGCAGGCCGAGCAGCGCTACCGCGAGCGGGCTCAGGCGCAGGGCTTCAAGCCGGAGGACAACTGGGTCTATCACAACCAGCACTTCCTGTGGTTCGCCGCGCTGATGCTGGGCCAGGGCGACATGGCGCTGTCCGCGGCGCGGGGCAATGTCCGCAGCTTCGGCGAAGGCGACGACCCCTACCTCGAGTACGTGCGCAGCCTGCCGATCTTCACGCTCGCGCGGCTGGAGCGTTGGGAGGAGGTGCTGCAGGAGCCGGCGCCCACGGGCAAGGCCGTGGCACCGGCCATGCACCGCGGCGCACGCGGCGTGGCGCTGGCCCGCCTGGGGCGGCTGGCGGAGGCGAAGACCGAGCTCGCCTCGCTGCAGGAGGCTTCGGGCCGCTTGCGCGGCAGTCGCATCGGTCCGGGCTCCGGTGGCCAGGACATGGCGCGCGGCGCCGTGGAGGTCTCCCTGGCGCGACTGCAGGCCGAGATCGCCGCGGCCGAAGGACGCTGGGAGGAGGCCGAAGCGCACCAGCGGCGGGCCATCCAGGCGGCCGTCCCCTTCGACCGGGCGGAGCCGGCGATGTACGGGGCTGGCATGCGCGTGGCCCTGGGCGAGCTGCTGCTGCGCGCGGGCAAGCCCAAGGAAGCTGCGGCCGTCTTCCAGGAGGAGCTCACCGAGCGACCCCAGAGCGGATGGGCGCTGCGCGGCCAGATGCAGGTGGCGCTGGCGCAGGGCGAGGCCCAGGAGTCCGCGCGCCACGCGCGCGAATTCGACCGCGTGTGGGCGACGGCCGACAGCCGGCTGCGCGTGCCTCGCTGAAGCCGGGCGACCCGGCCCTCGGCCTTCAGCCCTTGGCGTCGTCGGGGGCGGGCGCCGCGCCGGCACTTGCCGCGGTGCGGGCCTTGGCCCGCGGATGCGCCGCATCGTAGACACGCGCCAGGTGCTGGAAATCGAGCTTGGTGTAGACCTGCGTGGTGGAGATGCTGGCGTGGCCGAGCAGCTCCTGCACGGCGCGCAGATCGCCGCTGGACTGCAGCAGATGGCTCGCGAAACTGTGGCGCAGCATGTGCGGGTGCACGTGCGTGGGCAGGCCCGCGCGCAGCGCGAGGGTCTTCAGCCGCGTGCGCACCTGGCTGGCCGTGAGCCGGGTGCCGCGGCGCGAGACGAAGAGCGCGGGCTCGTCGGTGCGCGCGAGCTCACTGCGCACGGCCAGCCACGCGGCCAGGGCCTGCAGCGCCGGCCCGCCCACGGGCACGCTGCGCCGCCGCGAGCCCTTGCCGAGCACGTGCGCGGTGGCGTCGGCCACATCGATCCAGCCGGCCGTGGCCCCGCCGGGCTGCGCGTCCAGCCCCGTGAGCTCGCCCACGCGCAGCCCGCAGCCGTAGAGCAGCTCGACGATGCAGTGGTCGCGCAGGCGCAGCCGCGCATCGTCGTCCTCGCGCGGTGCCGGGCCGTTGGCCAGGGCCTGCGCCTGCTCCACCGACAGCGCCTTGGGCAGCGGCTTGGGTGCGCGCGGGGCGCGGATGCCTTCCACGGGGTTGGAATCAACCTGGCCGTGGCGGCCCCACCAGCGGTACAGGCCGCGCGAGGCGGCCAGCGCAATGGCGATGCTGCGCGGGCCCAGGCCGCGCTCGCGCAGCTCGCCGATGAAGCGGCGCACATGGTGCGCCTTGAGCGCCTGGAGCTCCACGCCCTGGCCTCGCGCCGAGGCCTCGAGCCGGCCGAGCGCCTCGCGGTACATCGTCACCGTGCGCGCGGCCAGGCGCCGCTCCACCACGAGGTGCTGCAAGAAGGCCTCGAGCTCTGCAGGCAGCGCAAGCGGGGTGGCAGGCTCCAATGCAGGCTCCCGGGCGAGACGGATATGCGCCCGCCTCAGTCGCTGCGCAGCCGCGACAGCGCCGCGCTCGCCACCTCGCCGATGCGCACGAGGAACTCGGTGCCCATCTCGGCGCTGTAGCGCGTGGGGTCGGGCGAGCCCAGCACGAGCAGCCCGATGGTGGCGCGGCCCTCGTCGTGCAGCGGGATCATGGCCAGCGACATCACGGTGGCGGGCTGCTGCAGCCAGCGCGCGGCCTCGAAGCCGCCGTTGAGGCCGCAGTAGGGCGTGACCAGGCTCGAAGCAAAGCTGCGCACCTCCTCGCTCACGCCCTGGGTGAAGGGCGCTTGCTCATGCGCGGCACCCAGGCCCCACAGGCGCAGCGCTGCCTGCGGAATCAGGAACTCGTGCTGCAGCGCCTCCAGCAGCACCGCGGGCAGCGCGGCAGGCTCGGCCGTGAGCAGCAGCGCACGCGTCCAGCGGTGCAGGCGGTCGGTGATCGTCACGTTCTCCTGGCCGTGGCGGATCATCTCGACGATCTTCTGCTCCAGGCCCCGGATGCGGTCGCGCAGCATCTGCATCTGGCGCTCCTGCAGCGACACCGCGCGCGACCCGTGGGGGCTGGCGAGCTGGATCGAGGCGAGCAGTTCGGCCTGGCGCTCGAAGAAGGCGGGGTTGTTGGCCAGGTACTGCGCGATGTCGTGCTCGGTGATGCCTGACACGGCGGGGCTCTCGGGGGAAGTCACAGTTCGGTCTCTCCTTCGAAGACAAAAGCGGCCGGGCCGCTCATCAGCACGCTCGCGCGCAAGGCCTCGGGCGTGCCGGCAGCGCCCGCCCACTCGATCGTGAGGCGCCCGCCGCGCGTGTCCACATCCACCGCTGGGTCGAGCCAGCCCAGGCGGATGCCCGCCACCACGGCGGCGCACGCCCCTGTGCCGCAGGCCAGCGTCTCGCCGGCGCCGCGCTCGTAGACGCGCAGCCGCACGTGGCTGCGCGACACCACCTGCAAGAAGCCCGCGTTCACGCGGGCCGGAAAGCGCGCGTGGCGCTCGATCAGCGGGCCCTGCTGCAGCACGGGGGCGGTGTCCACATCGTCCACGCGCAGCACCGCATGCGGGTTGCCCATCGACAGCACCGCCACCTCCACCGGCGCCACGCCGGGAGCGAGCTCGAGCGCCCACCACTGCAGGCCCCCCTCGTGGCGGGGCATGAGGCCAGCCGCATCGAAGGGCACGCGAGCGGGCGCGAATTCGGGGGCACCCATGTCCACGCGCACGCGGCCATCGGGCCGCTCGCACAGCTCGAGCACGCGGTTCATCGTCTGCACGCGCACCACGGGGCGCCGGGCCAGCCCCTTGGCAAGCACGTAGCGCAGGAAGCAGCGCGCGCCGTTGCCGCAGTGCTCCACCTCCTCGCCGCTGGAGTTGTAGATGCGGTAGCCGAAGTCCACCTCGGG
>CAILKA010000654.1 GCA_903834645.1 uncultured beta proteobacterium | reverse complement strand
GTGGCCGAGGCGGCGCAGTGGCGCCGGGCGCTGGGGAGCTGAGCGGGCCCGTGCAGCGGCCCGGCGCGGCCCGTCAGAGTACCGGCGCGAGCGCCTTGCGCGCCAGGGCGTCGTCCATGGCCATGCGACGCGCCCAGTCGGTGAGCTGGTCCTCGCCGATGCGCCCGACGTTGAAGTAGGTGGCCTGCGGATGCGCGAGGTAGAAGCCGCTGACGCTGGCCGCTGGGGTCATCGCCAGGCTGCTGGTCAGGCCCATGCCGATCTCGTGGGCCTTGAGCACATCGAACATCTCGCGCTTGACGCTGTGGTCGGGGCAGGCGGGGTAGCCCGGCGCCGGGCGGATGCCGCGGTAGGCTTCCGCAATCAGCTGCTCGTTGCTCAGCCGCTCCTCGGGCGCGTAGCCCCAGAACTCGGTGCGCACGCGCTGGTGCAGCCGCTCGGCAAAGGCCTCGGCCAGGCGGTCGGCCAGCGCCTTGTAGAGGATGGCCGAGTAGTCGTCGTGCTCGGTGAGGAACTGCTGCTCGCGCGCCTCCACCCCCAGGCCCGCCGTGACGGCGAACAGGCCGATCCAGTCGGGCTTGACGCCGCGCGGGGCGATGAAGTCGGCCAGGCTGCGGTTGGGCCGGCGTACGCCCTCCACCACAGGGCGCTCGCTTTGCATGCGCAAGGGGGACCAGCGCATCAACACCTGCTCGCGCCCCTCGTTGGCGTAGACCTCGATCGTGTCGTCGTCCACCGTGTTGGCCGGCAGCAGCGCAAACACGCCGCTGGCCTGCAGCCAGCGCCCGGCGATCAGCCGCTGCAGCATGCGCTGGCCATCGGCAAACACGCGCCGGGCCTCCTGCCCCACCACCGCGTCGTCGAGGATGGCCGGGTAGGGGCCGGCCAGGTCCCAGGTCTGGAAGAAGGGGCCCCAGTCGATGCACGCGGCGATCTCGGCCAGATCCACGTGGCGCAGCAGGCGCCGCCCGGTGAAGGTCGGGCGCGGCGGGTCATAGGACGCCCAGTCGACGGATGTGCGGTTGGCCCGCGCGGCAGCCAGCGTCACGATCGGCGTGGTCTTCTTGCCGGCGTGCGCCCGCCGCACGCGTTCGTACTCGGCGTCGAGCTCGGCCACGTAGGCGGCCGAGCGCTCGGGGCTCAGGAGCTCGGTGCACACGCTCACGCTGCGCGAGGCGTCGGGCACGTAGACCACCGGGCCCTCGTAGTGCGGGGAGATCTTGACGGCCGTGTGCACGCGGCTCGTGGTGGCCCCGCCGATGAGCAACGGCGTGCGCCGACCCGTGAACCAGGGGTCGCGCTGCATCTCGGCGGCCACGTGCTGCATCTCCTCCAGGCTCGGCGTGATGAGCCCGGACCGCCCGATGAGGTCGGCCTCCTCGGCCTTGGCCCGCGCCAGGATGTCCTGGCACGCGACCATCACGCCCATGTTGACGACCTCGAAGTTGTTGCACTGGAGCACGACGGTGACGATGTTCTTGCCGATGTCGTGCACGTCGCCCTTGACGGTGGCGATCACGACCTTGCCCTTGGCGCGCGCGGTGCCGCCGGCTTCCAGCAGCGTGCGCTTTTCCTCCTCGATGTAGGGCAGCAGGTGCGCCACGGCCTGCTTCATCACGCGCGCGCTCTTGACCACCTGCGGCAGGAACATCTTGCCCGCGCCGAAGAGGTCGCCCACCACGTTCATGCCCGCCATCAGCGGGCCCTCGATCACGTGCAGCGGCCGCCCGCCGCGTGCGCGCACGGCCTGCCAGGCCTGCTCGGTGTCTGCCTCGATGAACTCGTTGATGCCGTGCACGAGCGAGTGCGTGAGGCGCTCCTCCACCGTGCCGGCGCGCCAGGCCAGGCGTGCGGAGTCGTCGCGCGCGGCGCCCTTGGCGCGCTCGGCAATCTCCACCAGGCGCTCGCCGGCGTCGCGCCGCCGGTTGAGCACGACGTCTTCCACACGCTCGCGCAGCTCGGGCTCGAGGTCGTCGTAGACGCCGATCATCCCGGCGTTGACGATGCCCATGTCCAGCCCCGCGCGGATCGCGTGGTACAGGAACACGGTGTGGATCGCCTCGCGCACCGGCTCGTTGCCGCGGAAGCTGAAGGAGACGTTGCTCACCCCGCCGGATACCTTCGCGCCCGGCAGGTTCGCCTTGATCCAGCGCGTGGCCTCGATGAAGTCCACGGCGTAGTTGTCGTGCTCCTCGATGCCGGTGGCAATGGCGAAGATGTTGGGGTCAAAGACGATGTCCTCGGCCGGAAAGCCCACCTCCTCCACCAGCAGCCGGTAGGCCCGCTCGCAGATCTGGGTC
>CAILKA010000653.1 GCA_903834645.1 uncultured beta proteobacterium | reverse complement strand
CGACTGCAGGCCCGTGGTGGTGGCGGGCGCCGCCTGGCGCGCCGCGCGGTCAGCCGCGTTCAGCGCGGCGGCCTGTGCCGCCGCCACCGCGGCCTCGCTCGGGCGCGTGTTCAGGTGCCAGCTCCATGCCGCCACGAGCGCGAAGAAGACCATCGGCAGCAGCGCCACGCCCAGCTGCTTGAGCAGGTAGGAGGTGGGAACCTCCAGGTTGCGCCGCCCTTTCAGCGCGCCCAGCAGCGCCGGCAGCGCCGTGTTGGACACCGCCTGCGACACGCGCTCGGTCAGCGGAGGCAGCGGCACGAAGCGTTCCTGGGCCGACAGCGGCGGCATCAGGTTGGGCTTGATCTTGGCCAGCAAGATCACGTACAGGATGTACAGGCCCGCCAGCATCAGCCCGGGGAAGAAGGCACCCGCGTAGAGCTGCACCACCGACACGCCGGCCGTGGCGCCGTAGACGATGAGCATCACGCTCGGGGGAATCAGGATGCCCAGGCAACCGCCAGCGGTGATGGCCCCGGCCGATACCCGCACGTCGTAGCCGCCGCGCAGCATCTGCGGCAGCGCGAGCAGACCCATCAGCGTGACGACCGCGCCGACGATGCCGGTGGCGGTGGCGAAGACCGCGCACGTGAAGAGCGTGGCCACCGCCAGCGACCCCGGCACGCGGGCCAGGGCCAGGTGCAGGCTCCTGAAGAGCTTCTCGATGAGGTTGGCCCGCTCGACCAGGTAGCCCATGAAGACGAACAGCGGAATCGAGATGAGCACGTCGTTGCTCATCACCTTGAAGGCCGACTGCACCATCAGGTCCAGCGTCTTCGTGGCGTCGCGCTCATAGGCGAGCCAGGTGAAGATCATCCCCATGCCCATCAGCGTGAAGGCGGTGGGAAAGCCCAGCATGATGGCTACCACCACGAGGGCGAGCATCATCAGCCCCAGGTGCCCGCCGGTGAGCTTGTCGGCCGACAGCAGCATCACCGCGGTGCCCGCGATGATGAGCGCCATCAGGATGAAGCCGAACCACAGTTCCTTGCGCACCTTCATTTCGTGCCTCCCGTGGGGGCGACGAACTTGTCCAGGGCCGCGATGTCCTCGTCCTTCACGTGGACCATCTGCTTGAGCTTGTCCACGTCCACCTCTTCCACGTCCTGCTCGCGCGAGGGCCAGGCCCCCTCGCGGATGCAGACCAGGCAGCGCACGATCTCCACGAGCCCCTGCAGCAGCAGCATGCCGGCGGCGATCGGAATGACGAACTTGAAGGGGTACAACGGTAGCGGCGTGGCCGAGAAGGTCTTCTCTCGGATGGCCAGCGACTCGTTGGCGTACTCCCAGCCGGCCCAGGTCATCGCCACCACGCCGGGCAGGAAGAAGACGACGTAGAGCACCAGGTCGATCCAGGCCTGCGTGCGCGGCTCGAAGAAGCCATAGAGCACGTCTCCGCGCACGTGGCCGTTCTTGCTCAGCGTATAGGCGCCCGCCATCATGAAGAGCGTGCCGTACATCATGATCTGCAGGTTCAGCGCCCAGTCGTGCGGCCGGTTGAGCACGTAGCGGGAGAAGACCTCCCACGTGATCATCAGCGCGAGCGTGACGATGAGCCAGGCGAAGGCCTGGCCCAGCCAGGTCGACATCCGGTCGACGGTGAGCAGGAGCTTTTGCATCAGAGGCGTTCCTCGGGGCTCAAACGAAAAGGCCACCGGGCCTGCGGGCGCCGGTGGCCTCTACCTGGCCAGCAGCTGCGATCAGCGGCGGCCGAAGTAGTGGTTGTAGGCCATCTTGAAGTCGACCAGGTAGTCGTTCTGCCAGGCACCGGCGCGCTGCGCGAAGGCACGCTGGCTGTCGAGCACCTTCTTGAACAGGGGGTTCTCGGCCGACTTCTTCTCCATGATCTTGTCCCACGAGGCGAGCTGCGCGCGCAGGATGGCGTCAGGGGTCTTGTAGAAGTTGACGCCCGCGCGCTTGAGCTCGGCGTAGTCCTTCGAGTTGCGGTCCACCGCCTTCCAGCTCATGTCGGCACTGGCGGCCTCCACCGCGTGGTCGATGATCTTCTTCAGCTCGCCTGGCAGCGCGTTGTACTTGGCGCGGTTGAAGAGGATCTCGAACTGCTCGGTGCTCTGGTGGAAGGACTGCAGCATGCAGTTCTTCACCACGTCGGGGAAGCCGAGGATGCGGTCGGAGGTGGCGTTGTTGAACTCCGCGCCGTCGATCAGGCCGCGGTCCAGCGCCGGCACGATCTCGCCGCCGGGCAGCGGGTTCACGGCTGCGCCCATGTCGGTGTACATGTCCACCGCCAGGCCCACGGTGCGGAACTTCATGCCGCGCACGTCCTCGACGCGGGCGATGGGCTTCTTGAACCAGCCGAAGGGCTGCGTGGGCATCGGGCCGTACAGGAAGGAGACCACGTCGATGTTCGTGGCCTTGTAGATCTCCTGCAGCAGGGCCTCGCCGCCGCCGTAGTAGTGCCACGACAGCAGCATGTTGGGGTCCATGCCGTAGCCCGGGCCGGAGCCCCACAGGGCCAGGGCCGAGTTCTTGCCGTAGTGGTAAGCCACCACGCCGTGGCCGCCGTCGAGCGTGCCCTTGGCCACGCCTTCGAGCAGCTGGAACGCGGGCACCACCGCGCCGGCCGGCAGCACCTCGATCTTCATGCGGTTGCCCGCCATGTCGTTGATCTTCTTGGCGAAGTCGTTGGCGTACTCGTGGAAGATGTCGCGTGCAGGCCAGGTGCTCTGGAAGCGAAGGGTGACGGTCTGCGCGCGGCTGACCATCGGTGCGGCGGCCGCGACGGCGCCCACGGCACCGGCCGAGGCGTTCTGGAGGAAGCGGCGACGCGCAGCGGGCTGCTGGGACTTCTGGGTCATGAGTGACTCCTTGAGGGGATCCAGGGGGTTAGAGCGGGCGGATTGTGTCGCCGTGACGGAAACCCCTTACTGTCGTGGGGCGCCGGCTCCCACCTTCTCAGTACAAACCCGGATCAGAGAGCCCGACCCGGCTGCGATTGAGCGGGCTCAAGCAGCGCGGGCCGACCACAGCAGCGGCTCGAGCCGAGGCGCCAGCGCCTGGCGCTGCGGCCCAGCCAGGGCGTCGCGGCGCAGCAGGAAGTCCAGCGTCACGAGCGCGGCGTCCACCGTCATCTGCCCCGACAGGGCCAGCTCGGCGGCCTCGGCCACCTCGAGGCGCGCAATCGAATCGACCTCGCCATCCTGGTTGGCCGGCACCACGCCAGGATCGAGCTCGAGGTCGTAGACGTGCAGCCGCTCGAACTGCCGGCCCTCGGGCACGTCGCGGTCGAGCTCGATCACGCGCCCGGCGGTCAGGCGTTGCATCTGCGCAGGCTGCAGGCCCGCTTCCTCCCAGCCCTCGCGCACCACGGTCT
>CAILKA010000652.1 GCA_903834645.1 uncultured beta proteobacterium | reverse complement strand
GACTTGCCGCTCCAGCGCGGGCCCATCGTCACCGGCACCTCGACCATCCGGAAGCCTGCCGTGCGCAGCAGCATCAGCACGCCGACGTCCTGGTAGTTGAAGAGGCTGGCCCGCTCATCGCTGAGGCAGCGCACCGCCTGGAGCCCATAGGCGCGATAGCCGGAGGTGAGGTCATGCACCTGCAGCCTGGTGAGCGCACGCAGGTAACGCCAGGCCCAGTGGCGCTGGCGGCTCACACGGGAAGGATCCGAACCGATCACGACGTCGGATTCGCCGGCCAGGATAGGCGCGACGATCCGGGGCAGGCACCCCGCGGGGTGTTGACCATCGGCGTCAAGCGTGACCACGATCCGCGCCCCATGGTGCAGCGCGTAGCGCAGGCCAGCCTGGGTGGCACCCCATGCGTCGAGCGAATTGACGAGCCGGATCACACGGGCTCCAGCAGCGGCGGCCAGCATGGCCGTGTCGTCGGTGCTGGCGTCGTCTACCACCACGACCTCCTCGGCATGTTCGCGAACCGTCGCCACGACCTGCGCGATGCTGGCTGCCTCATCCTGGGCGGGGATCACCACCCACACCCCCCTTTCGGGTGAAGTGCGCAAGGCGGGGGGCAGTTGGTAGACGGGGGACATATGAGGAGGTGACTGACCCAAGCATGCGCCTGGAGCCCCCCGGCCCGCAGCGCCAAACGGACAAAGCTCCCTGCCTGTGCCGGCCTAAATCAGCCCTTGATGATATCAAAACAGACTGCGGCGCGTTGGCCAGACCGACCCTCGAAGCCGCACCGCCCCATCTGTGCTGCAGCGGCGCAGGAGGCGATGCGAAAGCCGCCTTCGACGATCAACCGCCCCGCAAGTCAATCGGCCCCGGGGACAGGCCCGCGGCCTGCCTCTGGACCATCTCAAAGTAGGCCCGCTCAAGGTGACGCGCAGTAGCCTCCGTGTTGAAGAGCGGGGTTGTAGGCCGGTTGGCAAGCAGGCGCTCACGCAAGGCCTGCCGCCGCGGAGGGTCGCGGGCCAGTTCGAGCGCCAGCGCCTCGTAGTCCGCAGCGCGCTGGGTGACGAGTTCGGGCAAGCCTGCGGCATGCAGCAGGCTGGCCGCCACCCGGCTCGCAAAGCCCTCCCCGATCTTCGTCACGACCGGCACGCCCATCCACAGCGCGTCGCTGGCCGTGGTGTGGGCGTTGTAGGGCCAGGTATCCAGGAACAAGTCGGCGTGGGCATGCCGGGCCAGGTGCTCGGCCGTGGGCGCACGCGGCGCAAAGACGATGCGAGCAGGGTCCACACCCCTGCGCTGGGCCTCCTGCCGCAGGTTGCCCGAGGCTTCGGGGCTGTCCTCGAGCAGCCACAGCACGCCGTCGCGGCAGGCGCTGAGGATGCGCATCCAGGATCCGAACACCTCGGGGTTGATCTTGTAGGTGTGGTTGAAGCACGCGAAGACCGTAGCTGCCTCGGGCAAACCGAGCGCCTCGCGCGGCGGCAAGCCCGGGGCCACGAGGCGCGTCCGGTCGTTGACCTGGTAGCTGCCCGGCAACAGCACGGGCTGCTCGTCGTACGCGTTCCGCAGCGAGAGCGGTATCAGCGTGCCGTCTGCGATCACGTAGTCGATGAATGGAGCCCCCATGGTGCCGGGGTAGCCCAGGTAGCTCACCTGGATCGGAGCCGCGCGCGCCGCGAAGATGCCTGGCCGGCAATCGCGTGTGTAGCCCTTGAGATCCACCGCGATGTCAATGCCCCGATCGCGAGCCTGGCGGGCGACCTCCACATCGCTCAGGCCGCGCACGTCGACGAACTCATCGAACGCGCTGCGCACGCGACGTGTCATCGGATCGTCGTCATCGGGGCCGAAGGAAAACGCCGTGATCCGGAAGCCTTGCCGGTCGTGGACCTCGAAGAGGCCTGCCATCAGGTGTGACGTGGCGTGGTGGTGGAAGTCTGCGGAGAAGTAGCCGATCCTCAGAGGCTCGCCGGGTACGCGCGCCCGCGGCCGAACCCCCTCCCCCGGGAGCGGCGGGTAGTGGCGGGCCGCCCAGGCCCTGGCCGCGCGGAGCTGCAGATCGGCCGAGTCGATCAGCGACAGCAAGGCAAAAGGCTGGGTGGCGAGTTGCCCTTGCTCCACCCGCGACCGCAGATCGGCCAGCCTCTGGGCATGGCCCTCCCAGCGCGCGAGCTTCATGCGGGTGTTGAGCACCAGGCCGTGCAAGCCTTCGATGGCCGGGCTGAGCTGCAGGGCCCGCTCCAGGCTCGCGAGCGCGTCGGCCGGACGGCCGAGTTCCAGCAGCACGATCCCCCTGTTGTGGTGAGCCTTCGCGTAGCCCGGCTTGCGGCGCAGCGCCGCATCGTGGCTGGCAAGCGCCTCCGGCCAGCGGTGCAGCCCCTGCAGCGCAAGGCCACGGGTGTTATGCACCTCGCCATACTCAGGGCGCAGGGAAACCGCGAGATCGCAGCTGGAGACGGCCTCCTCGCACTGGCCAAGCTCCACGAGCACGAGCGCGCGGTTGTTCCAGGCCTCAGGCGAACCCGGATTCAG
>CAILKA010000651.1 GCA_903834645.1 uncultured beta proteobacterium | reverse complement strand
TGATGTGAACCTTGTGGCCGTTGGGCGTGGGCCACGAATACACTTCGATCATCGAATCCCGACTCCTGGTGTGCCCCCCTGCGGGGCACCTTCACTGTAGACGATGCTGCGTGCGTTGAGGGACTGGCTGGGCGGCAGGCGCCGCGTGCCCGACGCGGGCAGGCAGGCGCTGCAGGCGTGGTGCGCCCAGCGCCAACTCGGCTTCGAGCCTGGCGAGGGTGACGGCTTCATGCTGCGCGGGCGGCTCGGCCCGACGAGCTGGCGGCTCGACTGGGGCCGCCCGCAGCGGCTGTACGTGCGGGGCCGCGGCGAACTGCTGATGCGTTGCGACCTGCGCCTGGCGCCCGAGCTGCACCTGATGGTGGTGGACCGGATGCTGCAGCGCAGCCTGGAACGCGCCGTGCTCGACCAGATCGCGGGCACCGACGACGGGCAAGTGGATCCCCACATGCCCCCGGAGATGCGCTGGCTCGTGACCTTCCCGCGCCTGGACACCCAGCAGGCCGGCTGGCCCGACGGCTTCGAGGCGGTAGCCAGCCACCCGGAGTGGCTGCTCGAGTGGACGAACGGCCCGCTGGAGCAGGCGCTGGGGGCGCCTCCCGCGCAGGGTCACTCGCCCTGGCTGCTGACGATCGGGGGAGGCCGCCTGGAGCTGCGCGCCGGGCTCGATCAGACCGATCCGAGCCAGCTGGCGGCCTGGATCGCCTTCTTCGAGTGCGCCATGCGTGAGGCCCGGCGTGTGCAGACGGAGACGGGCGACGCCGGTGAGCCCACGACGCTGCCCGGCATGTGGGCCGTGCCGCGCGACGACGACCCCGACCCGCGCCCCTGAGGCGCTGCGCCTCAGAGCGCGTGGCGCCCGAGCTCGATCTTCGCGATCGCGTTGCGGTGCACCTCGTCGGGCCCGTCGGCAAACCTCAGCGTGCGCGCGTGGGCGTAGAAGTAGGCCAGCGGAAAGTCCTGTGACATCCCGCCGCCGCCGTGCACCTGCATGGCCCAGTCGATCACCTGGCAGGCCATGTTGGGGGCGGCCACCTTGATCATCGCGATCTCGGCCTTGGCGGTCTTGTTGCCCGCCACGTCCATCATCCACGCGGCCTTGAGGGTCAGCAGGCGCGCCTGCTCGATCAGGATGCGCGCCTCGGCAATGCGCTCGCGCGTGACGCCTTGTTCGGCCACCGTCTTGCCGAAGGCCACGCGCGCGCTGGCGCGCTTGCACATCATTGCGAGCGAGCGCTCGGCCAGGCCGATCAGGCGCATGCAGTGGTGGATGCGACCCGGCCCGAGGCGGCCCTGCGCGATCTCGAAGCCGCGCCCTTCACCCAGCAGGATGTTCGAGGCCGGCACGCGCACGTCGACGAAGTCGACCTCCATGTGGCCGTGCGGGGCGTCGTCGTAGCCCATGACGGAGAGCGGGCGCAGCACCTTCACCCCAGGCGTGTCCATCGGCACGAGGATCATCGACTGCTGCGAGTGGCGCGGCGCCGACGGATCGGTCTTGCCCATGAAGATGAGGATCTTGCAGCGCGGATCGCCCGCGCCGCTGGTCCACCACTTGCGGCCGTTGATCACGTACTCGTCGCCCACTCGCTCGATGCGCGACTCGATGTTGGTGGCGTCCGATGAGGCCACGGCCGGCTCGGTCATGGCAAATCCGCTGCGGATCTCGCCTGCCAGCAGCGGCTCGAGCCAGCGCTTCTGGTGCTCGGGCGTGCCGTAGCGCACCAGCACCTCCATGTTGCCGGTGTCCGGGGCGCTGCAGTTGAAGACCTCCGGCGCCCAGGGCACGCGCCCCATCGTCTCGGCCAGTGGCGCGTATTCCTGGTTCGTGAGGCCGGCGCCGCGATCGCTCGTGGGCAGCCACAGGTTCCACAGCCCCGCCTCGCGCGCCAGGGGCTTGAGATCCTCGATCACGCGCAGCGGGCTCCACCTCCGGCCCGCTCGCGTGTTCTCCTCGATCTCCTCCCACCAGCGGCCCTCTGCCGGGTAGATGTGCCGCTCCATGAAGGCCTGGAGGCGCGCCTGCAGTTCGAGGGTGCGCGGGGAGTAGCTGAAGTCCATCGGGGAGGTCTCCGTTCGGGTGTCGTGGGAAGGCGTGGCGGGCCGCTGCGTTCAGGCGCGGCTCGCGAAGGACCAGGCCAGCTCGGCCAGTGGGCGCGCGCTCGCGCTGGCCGAGGCAGCCTCGGCGCTCGCGGCGGTGCCGTCCACCACTCGCCGGGCAATCCCCTGCAGGATGGCGGCGATGCGAAAGAGGTTGTAGGCGAGGTAGAAGTCCCAGTCCCGCTGCACCTCGGCCAGCCGGCCCTTGCCGCTGCGGGCGAGGTAACGCTCGACGTAGGCCGGCTCGGCGGGGATGCCCAGCGCCGCCGCGTCGAGCCCGCCGATGCCGCGGCCCATCGCGTGCGGGATGTGCCAGGCCATGCAGTGGTAGCTGAAGTCGGCCAGCGGATGACCGAGCGTGGAAAGCTCCCAGTCGAGCACGGCCAGCACGCGCGGCTCGGTGGGGTGGAAGATCAGGTTGTCCAGGCGGAAGTCGCCGTGCACGATGGAGATGGCCGCCGGATCGCGCGCGCCATCGGGGACATGAGCCGGCAGCCAGGCGATCAGGCGGTCCATCTCCGGGATCGGATCGGTCACCGAGGCCTCGTACTGGCGGCTCCAGCGCGCGATCTGGCGCTCGAAGTAGTTGCCGGGCTTGCCGTAGTCGGCCAGGCCCAACGCAGCCGGGTCGATCCGGTGCAGCGCCGAGATCACGCGGTTCATTTCATCGTAGATGGCACTGCGCTCGGCGTTCGTCATCCCGGGCAGAGCCTGGTCCCACAGCACCCGGCCCTGCACGAACTCCATCACGTAGAAGGCGCGGCCGATCACCGACTCGTCCTCGCACAGCAGGTGCATCTGCGCCACCGGCACGCCGCTGCCGTGCAGCGCGCGCATCACCCGGAACTCGCGCTCGATCGCGTGTGCCGAGGGCAGCAGCCTGGCCACCGGACCTGGCTTGGCACGCATCACATAGCGGCCGCTGGCCCCCGTGAGCAGGAAGGTCGGGTTGGACTGCCCGCCCTTGAACTGCTCCACCGACAAGGGGCCGGCGAAGCCCGGCAGGTGAGCCTGGAGGTGGCGCTCCAGGGCGCCCAGATCGAAGGCGTGGCGCTCCGCCACGGGCTTGGTGCCGGTGAACTTGTCCATCGGGGAGACGCCCGTCACAGCCGCGCGAGCCGCTCCAGGCCCATCTGCAGGGTCTCGTCCTTCTTGGCGAAGCACAGCCGCACGATCCCCTGCTCGAAGCCCTCGCCGTAGAAGGCCGACAGCGGGATGGCGGCCACGCCGATCTCGCGCGTGAGCCACTGGCAGAAGTCGGCTTCGCGCATGTCGCTCACCGAGGAGATGTCCACGCACTGGAAGTAGGTGCCCTGGGTGTGCAGCGGCCGCAGCCGCGTGCGCATCAGACCCTGGACGAAAAGGTCACGTTTGCGCTGGTAGAAGGCGGGCAGCTCGAGGTAGGGGCGCGGGTCGGCCATGTAGCGGGCCAGGCCGTGCTGCACGGGCGTGTTGACGGTGAACACGTTGAACTGGTGCACCTTGCGAAACTCGGCCGTGAGCGCCGCCGGCGCCACCACGTATCCGACCTTCCAGCCCGTCACGTGGTAAGTCTTGCCAAAGCTCGAGACCACGAAGGCCCGCTCGGCCAGGGCGGGGATCGACGCGGCGCTCACATGCGGCTGGCCGTCGTAGACCATGTGCTCGTAGACCTCGTCGGAGATCAGCAGCACGTCGGTGGGGGCCAGCAGGGCGGCCAGCCTCTCCATTTCCTCGCGCGTCCAGACGGTCGCGCTCGGGTTGTGGGGCGAGTTCAGGATCAGCGCCCGTGTGCGCGGGGTGAGCGCGGCCGCAATGGCGTCGAAATCGGGCCGGAAGCTTCGCGGCGTGAGCGGCACGCGCACCACCTTCGCTCCGGCCAGCTCCACGTTGGGCACGTAACTGTCGTAGCAGGGCTCGAGCACGATCACCTCGTCGCCCGGGTGCACCGCGCACAGCACGGCCGTGAGGATCGCCTGCGTGGCGCCGGCCGTGATCGTGATCTCCTGGCCCGGGTCGTAGCGCCGCCCGTACAGGGCTTCCACCTTGGCGGCGACCGCCTCGCGCAGCACGGGCACCCCCGCCATGGGAGGGTACTGGTTCAGGCCCTCGTGCATGGCGGCCGTCACCGCCTGCAGCAGCGCCGGGTCGCAGTCGAAATCGGGAAATCCCTGGCCGAGGTTGACGGCCCGGTGCTCGGTGGCCATGGCCGACATGACGGTGAAGATGGTCGTGCCGACGCTGGGCAGCCGGCTCGAGAGGGCGGGGGTGGTCATCGGGGCTGAAGGCGCAGCGTGGGCGCAGCGTGGAAACCGGTGCCAATGCTAACGTGCGGCTGGTGGGGGCCGGCCCAGGCGCGTCCTGCGCGGCTTCAGCGGTAGCGCACCAGCCAGCCGAAGGCGGCCAGAGACAGCCCCAGGTACAAGAGGCTGGGCAGCAGTGCTGCTACCCAGGGTGTCCAGTCGCGCAGGATCCCGATGTGGCCGAAGACGTTGTTGACGAGCACGAAGCTGATGCCCAGCATGATGCCGCCGAAGACCTTCAGGCTTACCCCGCCCGCGCGTGCGTGCAGGTAGGCGAAGGGAAGCGCGAGCGCGATCATCACGAAGCACGCAAACGGGTAGAACGCACGCTTCCAGAATTGGATCTGGTAGAGCTGCGAGGCCTGCTCCTGGCTGCTCAGGTGGCTGCTGTAGCGCCACAGGTCCAGGGTGTTCATGGTGCGCGGGGGCAAGACGGCGGCCGCCACCACCGCGGGCCCGAGCGTGCTGGGCCAGGCAAGGCTCGCGTGCCGGGCAGTACGCACCGCCGCCTCGGTCGAGGCCGGCCACAGCGACTCCTGCGCATCCTCGAGCACCCACAGTCCTTCGTCACCCACGGTGGCGCGTTGTGCCTGGATGCGCCGCACGAGCCGGCTGTCGGCATCGAACTCGAAGATCCGCACGCCCTGCAGCCTGCCCCCCGCACCCGCCGTGGCCACGTTCACCGATACCGTGCGCTCCCCTTGCGGGTCGCTGCGCTTTTCCTTGAGCCAGGCGCCGGTGCGGCCCAGTGCCAGCCCGTTGCCGCTGCGTGCGTCCAGGAGGGCGGCAGCACGCTCGGTGCGTGGCGCGATGAAGTCGCCCATCACGAAGGTGAGCACGGCGAAGGCCGCCGCGACGCCAGCCAGCAATCCGAGCATCCGGCCGGGCGCCAGGCCAGCGGTGCGCAGCACCGTGAACTCCGACGTCTGGGCCATGCGGGAGAGCACGTAGATGGCGCCGATCAGCACGGCCAGAGGCATCAGCTCATAGATGTGGCCCGGCAGCTGCAGCGCCACCGCCTCCAGCGCCTGCGCGAGCGTACGCCCGCGCTGGGCCATGCGCCCGAGCTCCTCGACGAGATCGATGAAGACGAAGAGCGACAGGAAGGCGAGGGCCACGAAGGCCACCGAGCCGATGATCTCGCGGTAGAGCAGGCGACGCAGTGTCTTCATGGCGTGCTCAGGCGGTGGCCCGGCGCGAGCGAGCGGGCCGCCAGCTCGCCGAGTTCTGGCGCCACCACAACAGGGCCAGCGCCAGCAGCAGGGCCGACGCGTGCAGCAGCACCAGCGCCCAGCCCAGCGAAAGCCGTTCGCTCGTGACCCACGACTTCGACAGGTTCACCAGGTTCGTGTAGACCACGAAGCTCAGCAGGGAGAACAGCAGGTTCCAGTTCGTCGCCCGGCGAGGGTTGATCGCCGACAGGCCCAGCGCCAGCAGCATCAGGTTGCCGGCGGCCAGCCACAGGCCCAGGCGCCAGGCAATCTCGCCCTGGTTGGCGGGTGTGGGGTCGCGCAGCAGGTCGAGTGTGCGCGTGGCGAAGGGAGGCCGGGCAGCGGCCCGGCGCGCGCGCTGGTCGTCCACCAGCACCCGGTACTGGGTGAAGCTTGCCGTCTGGTGTTCGCCGGAGGCCAGGTCGGTCTCGCTGCGCTGGCCGCTGTCGAGCACCAGCCAGCGTTCGCCACCGACCGTCTCGAGGCGGCCGCTGCGCGCCGAGGTGACGCTCTCCTGGTCCTTCAGCTGCATCAGGATGAACACGTTGCGCGCGCGCTGCGGGTCGGCCTCGTCGCGCTCGACGAAGAAGACGCGCCGGCCGTCGGCCGAGGCCTGGAAAACGCCAGGCGCGACGCGAGAGAGATCGGAGCGCTGCTGGTAGCGCTCGCGCACCTCCACGCTTTGCGCGTTCACCCAGGGCCAGACCCACCCCAGCAGCACGCCGATCACCAGCAGCACGGGCGCAGCCATGGTGAACATCGGCCGCACGAAGCGCGCCAGGCTGACGCCGCTGGCGAACCACACGGCCACCTCCCGGTCGCGGTACATGCGGCCGAGCACCAGCACCACCGCCACGAACAGCGACAGGCTCAGCATCATCGGCAGGTAGGCAAGCGCGAAGTAGCCCAGCAGCAGCGCGACATCCTGCGGCGCGATCGAGCCCCCTGCGGCCTGGCCGATGGTGCGGATCAGCATGTTCGTCAACGCGATGGTGAGGATCACCATCAGCGTCGCGGCAAAGGTGCGCCCCAGCTCCTTGCGCAGGGACGAATCGAATAACATCGTTGGTCGTCTAGATGGTGGACGAATTGGAACGATTGATTATGGACTTCGATACCCAGGTGGCCGCAGCCGACGGCCTGGCACGCGTGTCGGCAGACGCCCTCGTCGTGGTGCTCGCAGGCGAGTCAGGCCGCAAAGGACTGGACAAGGCGGTCGCTGCCGCGCTGGAGTT
>CAILKA010000650.1 GCA_903834645.1 uncultured beta proteobacterium | reverse complement strand
TGGACACGCCGGTGCTGTCCAAGTGCCTGACGCGCTTTGGCATCGACTGGATCTGGGATGGCAAGCCCGCGCTCATCCAGAGCCGCGCCATCGACGAGACGGGCCACGTGCAGCCCACCTACCGCCAGTTGCGCGCCGTGCGCCAGTTGGCGCCCCCGTCCACCGATACATCCACGCGCTTGATGCGGCCGCGCCCTGACCAGGCCAGGCCGCTGACGTGGTGGTAGCCGCGATCCAGGAGCAACTGCCCGCCTGAGGGGGTCGTCACCACACTCTTGCACTCCTGCGTGCTCGAGTACTGACGGTGCAGCCCGCTGGGCATCAGGTCGACGTAGTGCAGCACCTCGTCCTTGGCGCCGTAGGGCTGATCACCCACCTCGATGCGGCGCAGGTACTTGACCCAGCTCACACCCTGCACGCCCGGTACCACCAGGCGCAGCGGGTAGCCGTTCTCCGGGCGCAGCATTTCCCCGTTCTGACCGTAGGCGAGCAGCACTTCGCCGCTCTCGATCAGCTCCATCGGCACGGTGCGCGTCATCGACGAGCCGTCGGCTCCCTCGGCCAGCACGTAGCGGCCGCGACGGTAGTCGACGCCGCACATGTCGAGCACCGCCTTGAGCGGGACGCCCGTGAATTCGCTGCAGCTGAGCATGCCGTGCGTGTACTGCACGGTGGGCACGGCCACGTTGCCCCACTCCATCCCGCTGTTGGCGCCGCACTCGATGAAGTGGAAGCGGCTCACGCTCGGCAGCCGCATCAGCTCGTCCATCGTGTACACCTTGGGCGTCTTGACGAGCGAAGGGTCCGAGCCATTGACCATCAGGCGGTGGCGCGAGGGGTCGATGTCCCACCAGCCCTGATGGTGGCGCTCGAAGTGCAGGCCGCTGGGCGTGACGATCCCGAAGAGGCTTTGCATCGGCGCAAACGAGACCGAGGCCTGCGTGGTCTGTGTCAGGCCGGGGCTCTGGCGGCGCTGCACGTTCGCTTCGAAGCGCGAGGGCTTGCCGTAGCCGTCGGTCACCACCGCCTGGCCCAGGCCCGTGGTGTGGGCGGGCAGCTTCACGATGTTCGGGTCGCCGCCGTCTGCGGGCACGGGGTTGACCTGCGCGCGCACGCCCGTGGCGGTGCCGACGGCTGCGGCAGCGAAGGCCGCGCGCATGAAGTCCCGCCGCCCGGCGCGGGCCTCACGCCAGACAGTCTGGACCCCTTCCGGGGAGATGAAGTTTTCGGGCGCCTTGCGCAGGCGGCCGGGATCGGGATGGGTCAAGGGCCCCTCCTGGTTCAGGATCGATCGTTATTCTGGATATAAGCAATTATGGATATATTCTCCGGCCCAGCGCAAGGGGGGGAACCCCCAGTCACTGCGGCCCGATGACCGAGGCGGTGGCGACCAGCTCCTCGAACAGCGCAAGCGACACGCTGCCCGAGACGGAATAGGGGTCCAGCGTCGCGGTGGCCGAGTACTTCAGCAGCAGCGATGGATTCAGGCGCGACATGTTCGCCTGCCCCATCGACCAGCTCGCAAAGCGCCGCTCCCCGATCTCCTCGTACAGCAGCACTTCCACCTCGGTGTGGCGCGGGTCGGCCGCGATGCGGTTGTACAGGCGGTTCACGGCACTGCGCCCGCCTTCGAGCACCTGCAGGAAGATCCCGCCAGAGAAGCACAGCACGCCCGTGACGCCAATCGTCGGGTTGTGCGCCTTGCTCTGGCGCAGGATCGTGATGAGCTCTTCCTGGTCGATGGCCGGCACTGCCCGGCTCGCGTACATCATGCGCACGAGCATCGCTTACCCCTGCTTGCGGTTGGGCAGCAGCGACAGGAACTCGCGCCGCAGGTTCGGATCCTTGAGGAAGGAGCCGCGCATCACACTGTTGACCATCGCGCTCTCGGTGTCCTTCACCCCCCGCCAGTGCATGCAGAAGTGGTCGGCCTCCATCACGATGGCCAGCCCGTCGGGCTTGACCCTTTCCTGCAGCACGTTGGCCAGCATCGTCACCGCCTCCTCCTGGATCTGGGGCCGGCTCATGATCCAGTCACAGATCCGCGAGTACTTCGACAGCCCGATCAGGTTGGAGTGCTCGTTGGGCAGGATGCCCACCCAGACCTTGCCGATGATCGGGCACATGTGGTGCGAGCAGGCGCTGCGCACCGTGATCGGTCCGACGATCAGCAGCTCGCTCAGACGCTCGGCGTTCGGAAACTCGGTGAGCGAGGGCATCTGGCGGTAGCGCCCACGGAAGACCTCATCGATGTACATCTTGGCCACCCGCTTGGCCGTTTCCTGGGTGTTGTGGTCGCTGTCGGTGTCGATCACGAGGGCGCGCAGCACATCCTGCAGCTTGGCCTGGACCTCGGCCTTGAGCTGCTCGAGCTCGCCCTCGTGGATGAAGTCGGCGATGTTGTCGTTGGCGTGGAAGCGCCGGTCTGCCGTCACGAGCCGGTAGCGGATGCGCTCGGAGGCTGGCAGCGCGGCGAGCTCCTCCTCCGTGCGAAAGATCCGGGCTGGGGCGTCGAGCGAGGAGTGGGGTGTGGCGGGCATGCAAAACCTCGAAGGCGGGGGCGGCGCAGGGCGGTCCGGTGGGGCAGCCCGGTCAAAACGCAGCCACGCGGGTGCGGTCGGTCTGGACACTTTCGAGTCGAGGCGGGCCGGCGCAACCCTGCGGCTTCATGCGGCCGCTGCACGCCCTGTGCTCTAGACTGCGTCGTGTGGGTCCAGTGTACGCCTCTGCCGCGCTGTCGGAATTGCTTGTGTGCACCGCCGACGCTGTTGCGGCCGTTCGTGCCGGCCGCTCCCTGACCGAGGCGCTGTCGGCCGTGCCGGCCGAACGGCGGGCGGGCACGCAGGCACTGGCCTTTGCCGTGCTGCGATCCTGGGGCGCAGCCCACGCGGCGCTGCGTGCCCTGGCCCCGCGCGCCCCGGCCCCCTGGATCGATGCGCTGCTGACGTCGGCGCTGGCGCTGGCCTGGCCCCAGGCCGAGCGCAGCTACCCGGAGCACACGCTCGTGGATCAGGCCGTGCGCGCCGCGCGCATGCGCGCGCCCGGCTCCGCGGGCTTCGTCAACGCCGTGTTGCGGCGCTTCCTGCGCGAGCGCACCTCGATCGTCGCGGAGGCCACGAGCGAGCCTGAGGGGCGCTGGAACCATCCGCGCTGGTGGATCGATCGCCTGCAGGCAGACTGGCCTGCACACTGGCAGGCGCTTCTGGCGGTGGCGCAGCAGCACCCGCCCATGACGCTGCGCGTTCACGCACGCCGGATGACCGGTGCACAGTGGCTGGAGCGCCTGGCGCCCTCGGGACGCGGCGCTCGCCTGATCCAAGACGAGGCGCTGGGCGGCCAGGCAGTTGTCCTGGACTCGCCCTGTGCGGTGCAGGAGCTGCCCGGCTTCGACGAAGGGCAGGTGTCGGTGCAGGATGCAGCGGCTCAGCGTGCCGCGCCGCTGCTCGTGGCTCCGCCCGGCCACGCCCGGCTGCGCGCTGGCGCACGCGTGCTGGACGCCTGCGCGGCCCCGGGAGGCAAGACGGCGCACCTGCTGGAGCTGGCTGACGCGGAGGTATGGGCACTCGACCGCGACCCCGCCCGGCTCGTGCGCGTGCAGCAGACACTGGACCGCCTGGGCCTGA
>CAILKA010000649.1 GCA_903834645.1 uncultured beta proteobacterium | reverse complement strand
GCCAGTTCCGTGCATGACGCGGGCCTGGACGAGGCCGTGATCTCGTTTGCCAACGCCGACTTCGACCAATGCGAAAGGGCCCTGCGCGAGATGATCGCCCCGGGCGGCGCACGCGAAACGCAGCCCGAGACCTGGCTCGTGCTGCTCGACCTCTACCGTGCCACCGGACAGCAGGAGCGGTTCGACGCGCTGGCCTACGAATATGCGCGGCGGCTGGGCTTGTCGGCCCCGTCCTGGTACTCGCTGCCCAAGGCGGTGGCCGAAGCCCTGCACGAAGACCAGCCGGCCTCGACGCCCTCGGGCTCGCCGACCAGCCAGGTGGGCTGGACCTGCCCGCCCCTGCTGGATGCGCGCACCGTGACGGCCCTGCGCTCGCAGTCCATGCAGCTGCCCCAGCCCTGGGTGCTCGACTGGAGCGGCGCGCGCAGCATCGACGTCGAAGCCGCCACGCAACTCACCGACCTGCTGCGCAGCTGGGCCGGACAGCCGCTGGAGATGCGCTGGGTCGGCCTGGATAACCTCGTGGCGCTGTTGTCCGAGGCCGCCTCCACAGGCGACCGCGACGCCGACCCTGCCTTCTGGATGACGCGGCTGGCTGTCTTGCGCGTGCTCAACCGCGCCGACCTCTTCGACGAGGCGGCCATCGACTACTGCATGACCTACGAGGTCTCGCCCCCGGCCTGGGAAGCGCCGCGCTGCCGTGCCCGGCAGAGTACCTCAGGTGCCTCGGTGCAGACGCAGCCGCTGTCACTCGTCAGCGAGGTCTCGACCTCGTTCATGGAATCGGCACTCTTCGACGACGAGCCGGCCCAGGTGCAGGTGGCGAGCCTGGAACTGTCGGGCCAGCTCGTGGGTGACATCGGCGACACCCTCGTCAGCCTGAACGGCGACATCGGCGCGGCCAGCGTCGTCAACGTGTCGTGCGCCAGGCTCATCCGCGTGGACTTCCTGGCCGCGGGCGACCTGCTGAACTGGGTCCTGGCCAAGCGTTCGGAGAACCGCAGCGTGCGCTTCATCGACACGCACCGGCTCGTCGCCCTGTTCTTCGTCGCCATGGGCATCAGCGAGCACGCTGGCGTGCACGTGCGCCGCGAGTGAACACGATGGAGACCTTCCACGGCACGACGATCCTGAGCGTGCGGCGCCAGGGGCCGCAGGGCTGGCAGGTCGCGATGGGCGGCGACGGCCAGGTCACGCTCGGCAACATCGTCATCAAGGCCAGCGCGCGCAAGGTGCGCAAGCTGCACCGCGACCAGGTGCTGGCCGGCTTTGCGGGCGCCACCGCCGATGCCTTCACGCTGTTCGAGCGCTTCGAGGCCAAGCTCGAGAAGCACCAGGGGCATCTCGTGCGCGCGGCGGTCGAGCTGACGAAGGACTGGCGCACGGATCGCGTGCTGCGCCGCCTGGAGGCGATGCTGGCCGTGGCCGACCGCGAGGCCTCGCTCATCATCACCGGCAATGGCGACGTGCTCGAGCCCGAGCACGGCATCGTGGCCATCGGCTCGGGCGGCGCCTATGCACAGGCGGCCGCACGGGCCCTGCTCGCGCACACACAGCTCGACGCACGCGAGATCGTCTCGCAGGCGCTGACCGTGGCGGGCGAGCTGTGCATTTACACCAACCAGCAGCACGTGATCGAGACCCTGTGACCCAGCCAGCGATCGAACCCGCCGGCGCGGGGCTGAGCCCGCGCGAGATCGTGCGCGAACTCGACCGCCACGTCGTGGGTCAGGCTGCAGCCAAGCGCGCCGTGGCCATTGCGCTGCGCAACCGCTGGCGCCGCCAGCAGGTGGCCGAGCCGCTGCGCACCGAGATCACCCCGAAGAACATCCTCATGATCGGGCCCACGGGCGTGGGCAAGACGGAGATCGCCCGCCGCCTGGCGCGGCTCGCGGACGCGCCCTTCATCAAGGTCGAAGCCACCAAGTTCACCGAGGTGGGCTATGTCGGCAAGGATGTGGACACCATCGTGCGCGACCTGGTGGAGGTGGCCGTCAAGCAGGAGCGCGAGCGCCAGCTCACGCGACTGCGCCCCCGCGCCCAGGACGCCGCCGAGGATCGCGTCCTCGACATCCTCGTTCCGCCACCGCGTCATGCCGGGTTGGCCGCGGAGTCGGCGCCACCTGCCGACGGCGCGGCGCGTCAGGTCATGCGCAAGCGCCTGCGCGAAGGGGCGCTGGACGACAAGGAGATCGAGCTCGAGGTGGCCGAGGCGCGTCCGGCCCTTGAAGTGCTCGGCCCGCAAGGCATGGAGGAGATGGCCGAGCAGATCAAGGGCCTGTTCACGCAGTTCGGCGGCGCCCCGCGCAGGCGCACGCGTCGCCTGCGCATCGCCGAGGCCCTGCGCACCCTGGTCGACGAAGAGGCCGCCCGGCTGCTCAACGAGGACGACATCCGTGCCAGCGCGCTGGCGCAGGCCCAGGCCCACGGCATCGTCTTCATCGACGAGATCGACAAGGTGGCCTCGCGCGGCGAGCAAGCCGGCGCCGATGTCAGCCGCCAGGGCGTGCAGCGTGACTTGCTGCCGCTCGTGGAAGGCACGGCGGTGAGCACCAAGTACGGCATGGTTCGCACCGACCATATGCTCTTCATCGCCTCAGGCGCCTTTCACCTCGCGCGCCCGAGCGACCTGATCCCCGAGCTCCAGGGCCGGTTCCCGATCCGGGTGGAGCTCACGGCACTGTCGGTGGACGATTTCGAGGCCATCCTCACTCGCACGCAAAGCAGCCTCGTGGCCCAGTACCAGGCGCTGCTGGCCACCGAAGGGGTGACCCTCGATTTCACGCCGGATGCGGTGCGGCGCATTGCGCAGATCGCCTGCGAGGTCAACGAGCGCATGGAGAACATCGGCGCGCGGCGCCTGGCCACCGTGCTGGAGCGGCTGCTGGAGGAGGTGAGCTTCGAGGCGCCTACGGGCACCGGCCTGCAGGTGCGCGTGGACGCAGAGCTCGTGGAAGCGCGGCTGGGCGAACTTGCCCGCAACGAGGACCTCTCCCGCTACGTGCTGTAGCGGCGCCGACCTGGCCTAGGGGGCAGCGGGGTAGCGCCCCGCACGCGCAGCTGCCAGCGCAAGGAGCCCGTCGAAGATCAGCGTGTCGACGAGCTCATGCGCGATGGTGAGGTGGGGTGAGACCTTCCAGCCTGCTCCACCGCTCATGATGGTGTGCGGCTCGGCGCCGGCATGCTCACGCAGATGGCGGTGCATGCGCTCGATCGCGCCAGTGATCGCAAAGGTGCCCCCGCTCGTGAGGGCATCGCTCGTGTTGGTCGGAAACGGGACGACCTCACCCGTGGGCACGCGCAAGCCGGCCGTGCCTCCCTCGAGGGCACGCAGCATGATGCCGTGGCCGGGCACGATCAGGCCGCCCAGAAACCGCCCCTGCGCGTCCTGGGCGTCCACCGTCACGGCCGTGCCGACCATCACGACGAGCACCGGTTGCGCCCCGCCGCGGCACTGCATGCGCCAGCGCGCCCCGAGCTGCGCCACCCAGCGGTCGGCTCCCAGGCGCATCGGGATCGCGTAACCGTTGACGACCCCCGCCTCGGCGGCACTCGGCACGGCCCAGCGCGGCAGCACCTCCCACAGCTCGAGCTGCTCCTCCACGCGCCGCCTGACCGCCTCGCCGGCCACGTTGCAGCCGAGCATCGCCCGTGGGGCCGGCAGCCTGTTCCAGGCCGTCTCCGCCAGTTCGTCGATGCGCTCGAGGAACACGGCCCCGTGCTCGCGCGCGGTGGCGCCCGGCTCGGCCTCGTCGAAGAGCGCCCACTTCAGGCGTGTGTTGCCGATGTCGATGGCAAGAAACAAGGGCGCTACCCGCTGGCTGGCTGATTTCGCTGCGAATGGTAGCCGCGTCTGAACCTTGTCTGCCCCGTGAAAGCTCCCGGTGGCATCATCTGCGGCACTCGGCGCATCCACTCGGGCCTCGGCCTGCCGCTGCGCCGCGCCCCCTCACCGGACGCCCGCCATGACCGACCTGCTCGCCGACTACAAGGCCCTCGCCGAATACCGCCCGACCCACAAGGTGCGCTTCGTCACGGCCGCCAGCCTCTTCGACGGCCACGACGCAGCCATCAACATCATGCGCCGCATCCTGCAGAACATGGGTGCGGAGGTCATCCACCTGGGACACAACCGCTCGGTGGAGGAGGTGGTGACGGCGGCACTGCAGGAGGATGTGCAGGGCATTGCCGTGAGCAGCTACCAAGGCGGCCACGTCGAGTATTTCAAGTACATGGTGGACCTGCTGCGCGAGCGCGGCGGCGCGCACGTCCAGGTCTTCGGCGGCGGTGGCGGCGTGATCGTGCCGGCGGAGATCCGTGAGCTCCAGGCCTACGGTGTAGCCCGCATCTTCAGCCCCGAGGACGGCCAGCGCATGGGGCTGCAGGGCATGATCGGCGAGATGGTGATGCGCTGCGACCAGGACCTGGCGGTGCATGCGCCGAAGGCCCTGGCTGCCCTGCAGGGCCACACCGAGGCCTCCTGGCGCGCGCTCGCGCAGGCCATCACGGCGCTCGAGAACGGCCGCGCCGACCCGGCCTTCCAGGCTGCGCTGCATGCGGCCGCAGCCGGCACACGCATCCCGGTGCTGGGCATCACCGGCACGGGCGGGGCCGGCAAGTCGAGCCTGACCGACGAGCTCATCCGGCGCCTGCGCCTGGACCAGACCGATGCGCTGCGCGTGGCGGTGGTGAGCATCGACCCCTCGCGGCGCAAGAGCGGCGGGGCGCTGCTGGGCGACCGCATCCGCATGAACGCCATCGGGCCCTGGAGCGCCGGGCCACGCGTCTTCATGCGCAGCCTGGCCACGCGCGACTTCGGCAGCGAGATCAGCCGCGCCCTGCCCGACGTGCTGGCCGCCTGCAAGGTCGCCGGATTTGACCTGGTCATCGTCGAGACCTCGGGCATCGGTCAGGGCGACGCCGCCATCGTGCCGCTCGTGGACTGCCCGATGTACGTGATGACGCCTGAGTTCGGCGCCGCCAGCCAGCTCGAGAAGATCGACATGCTCGACTTCGCCGAGTTCGTGG
>CAILKA010000648.1 GCA_903834645.1 uncultured beta proteobacterium | reverse complement strand
TATCAGCAGCGTCGCCGCGTCGGGCGCCTGCTCGTACACCGCGATGCCCATGTCATTGAGCATCGAGATGATCGCCTCGAGGATCTCCTCGTTGACGAGCTTCTCGGGCAAGTGGTCGTTGATTTCCTGATGGGTGAGGTAGCCCCTCGTCTTGCCCATCTTGATGAGCGTCTTGAGCTCCTGCCGACGCTTGGCGACCTCCTCCTCGGTCAGCGTGGTTTCGTCCAGCCCGAATTCACGCATCAGCGCGCGCTCCTTGGCGCGCGAGACCTTCATGCGCAGAGGCTTGGCCTTGGACTTCGCCTCGGCTTCCTCCTGCTCGGTACCCGACAGGGTTTCGACGTCCTCGCCGCTCTCAAAGTCGCCACTCACCTCGGCAAGTTCGTCGTCGAGTTCGGCTGCCGGAGCGGGCGGCTGCACGCCCTTCTTGCCGGGCACCTTGGCAGCCGCCTTGCCAGCGCCCGGAGCGGGCACAGAGGCTGCGGTTGTCTTCGAGCCCGCCGACGAGGCGGTCGATTTGCCTGCTGCCTGGGCGGGGGGCTTCCCGGCTGCCGAGGCCTTCTCCGCCTTGGCGGGCGCCTTTGGGGGCGTGGCGGGCGGCGTGGCGGCCTCGGTCGGCTTGCCGGTGGGACGTGCCGGCGCCTTCACGTCGGAGGATCGTGCAGGACGGAGTTCGGCGGGCGCCGACTTGGCCGGGGCAGAGCCAGTCGAGCGGTCCGTGGAGCCTTTGGGCGAGCCTTGGGGCGCAGAGGCGGCGCGCGAGGCAACGCCTGCCGTGTTGTCGACGGCCTTTGGTGCAGGGGGAGTCTTCGCCTTGGTGGCGGGCGCGGCAGCCTTGCCGGCCGGCTTCTTCGCGGTCATGCGTTTCCTCGAAAGGGGTGGAGACGGACGGCCATGCGACCACCACGGCTGTGGAGGCAGCTACACAGGATGACCAGATCGTCAAGCGGCGAGCCGGAACATCGCGCGGGCAGGGCAGGCAAGCTCACGTGGCGTTGAAAACTGCAGCCCTTGCGGTGATGTTGGCCATCGGTGTCGTACCCTGTTCGAAGGGCGGCCGGGTCCGGAGGTGCTGCTGCCACTCTTGCCGTTGCAGCAAACGGATTATACCGCAGGCAGGGCTCGGGAGTGCCCGAGCCGGGTCAGGCTCGCCCGAGGACGCGCCAGGCGTCGCGCCGGTCGGCGGCGGTTCGTGCGCGCGTGATCGCCGCGCGCAGGGTCTGTACGTCAGCCGCGGGCGGCACCTCGCTGGCGTCGACGAGCAGGCTCGCCATGCTGGCGAAGGACTGATCCTCCATCATCGCACGCAGCGCGGGCCAGGCCTGTGCGCCCTCGTGGGCGAAGGTGCGGTCGAGCCAACGTGCCGCCTCCCCGTGCCAGTCCGGGAGCTCGGCGAGCCAGTTCTGCTCCTCGTGCGACAACTCGTTCCACAGGCCCGCGTGCAGGAGCAGGATGTGCAGCACATGGTCCTGCGGGGCACGCACGGCCTTGCGAGGCGCCCCGGCCCGCGTGCCTGTGGATCGGCTGCTGCCGCCGGGCTGGCCCTCCCTCGGCGGGCGCGGAGCGCGCGACTGCCCCCACAGGCGGCCCAGATCATCGACCGACATCCTTGCTGACTGCGCGAGGTCGTCCAGGATCTGACGCCTGAAGGCCCCCTCAGGCAACTCCTGCCAAAGTGAACGGGCCTGCGACAGCATCCGAGACCGGCCCTCTGCGGTGTCGAGCTCGCAGCCGCTGGCGGCTTGCTCGACCAGCTGGCGCGACAAAGGCCGGGCGGCGCGGAGTTGCTCGTCGAAGGCGTCGGACCCGAAGGTGCGCACGAAGCTGTCCGGGTCGTGCTCGTCGGGCAGGAACAGGAAACGGAAGGTCCGGAGATCGGTGACGTGGGGCAGGGCAGCCTCGAGTGCGCGGGCTGCCGCTCGCCGGCCCGCCGCGTCGCCGTCGAAGCTGAAGACGACGTGATCCGTGAAGCGCAGCAGCTTGCGCACGTGCTCGGGCGTGCAGGCGGTACCCAGAGTGGCCACTGCATGCCCGAAGCCGAGCTGAGCCAGCGCCACCACGTCCATGTAGCCCTCCACCACCAGCGCATGGTTGCGCTCACGGATGGCCGTGCGCGCCTCGTACAGGCCGTAGAGCTCGCGACCCTTGACGAAGACGGGGGTCTCGGGGGAGTTCAGGTACTTCGGCTCGCCGCCATCGATTACCCGGCCCCCGAATCCGATCACCTCACCTTTTACCGAACGGATGGGGAACATGATGCGGTCGCGGAAACGATCGTAGCGCCGCGACTCGGCGCCCTCGTCGCCTTGGGCGATCACAAGACCCGCCTCCACCAGGACGGGATCGTCGTAGGACGGGAAGGCGCTCGCCAGGCTGCGCCAGCCTTCCGGCGCATAGCCCAGGCCGAACAGCTTCGCCACACGCCCGTCCAGGCCGCGGCGCTTGAGATAGTCGATCGCCCGGGGGCTTTGACGCAGGCGCTCCCGGTAATGCTCCGCAGCACGCTCCAGCACCGTGCTCAACCGCAGCTGCCGTTCGCGTTCGCCCTCTGCTCGCGCCTTTTCGGCTGGATCGACAGCCACTTCAGGCACCTTCAGCCCGGCGGACTGGGCAAGGTCACGCACGGCATCGATGAAGCCCATGCCTGCATGCTCCATCAGGAACCGGATTGCGTCCCCGTGCGCCCCGCACCCGAAGCAGTGGTAGAACTGCTTGGAAGGGCTGACGGTGAAACTCGGCGACTTCTCGCCATGAAACGGGCACAGCCCGAGCAGATTGGCGCCGCCGCGACGCAGGGCAACGTGGCGCGACACGACATCGGCAATGTCGGTGCGAGCCAACACCTCCTGGATGAAGGAATCCGGAATCTGCCCGCGTACGCTCACGGGCCGAGTCTAGCGCCCGGCCCGGCTGCGAGGGTGCGAGGGCCCGTCAGACGGCGAAGTCCGACAACTGCTTGCCCGCGTCGAGCTGGGCCTTCAGCCATTTGGGCTTCAGCCCCCGACCCGTCCAGGTGTCCCCCGTGGCGGTGTTGCGGTACTTGATGGCGACCTTTGCGCCGCCCGCGGCCCTTGCCTTCGGTGCGGCAATGGGCGCACGCGACGCCAGGTCGGCCATCGAGAGCCCATGTTCGGCCATCAATGTCTTGACCTGTGCGATGGCGGTCGACCGAGCCTCTCGCTGCGCGTCCGCAATCTGCCGCTCCAGGGCTGCCTTCTGTTCGAGCAATTGGGCAATTGATGCCATGGAACTCACTCCCGCAATCGGTGAAGGGGGCGCGATTCTATCGAAACTGCTACTGGAGTAAATACCCCGCAAAACTACCAATGACGCCAGCGTGAAGAATTCCCCTGACCAGCAGGAAACTCGTTCGATATTCAGGCCGCAGGCGGTACGTATCCTTGCGGCTGGTCGGCTCCGTCGCCAAAGAAGAAGCGCTCCATCTGCCGTGCCAGGTATTGGCGAGCCCTTGCATCGGCGAGATTGAGGCGATTCTCGTTGACCAGCATCGTCTGGTGGCGCTTCCACATCTCGAAGGCTTCCTTGGAGATGTTGTCGTAGATACGCTTGCCGAGCTCGCCCGGGTAAGGCGCGAAGGTCAGGCCTTCGGCCTCCTTCTTCAGGTAGCTGCACTGGACCATGCGGGTCATCGTTTCCTGCCTCCGGACATCACTTGAGGGTTTTGACGAGGACCTGCGAACGCCGGTCCCAGTTGTACTTGCGTTTGCGCGCCTCCGGCAGCCAGTCGGGGTCGGCCGGATGGAATCCGCGCTTGATGAACCAGTGCATCGTGCGTGTGGTGAGCACGAAGATCGATTCCAGTCCGATCGCGCGGGCGCGCTGCTCGATGCGCTTCAGTATGCGTTCGCCATCGCCCTGGCCCTGGGAATCGGGCGAGACCGTGAGCGCAGCCATTTCTCCCGTGCGCGCTTCGGGGTAGGGGTACAGGGCGGCACAACCGAATATGACGCCATCGTGCTCGATGACGGTATACAGGCCCACGTCACGCTCGATTTCGGCGCGTTCGCGGCGCACGAGCGTGCCGTCGAGTTCAAAGGGCTCGATCAGCTTCAGGATACCGCCGACGTCGTCGGGAGAAGCCTCGCGCAGGCTCTCGAGCTTTTCGTCCACGACCATCGTGCCGATACCGTCGTGGGTATAGACCTCCATCAGCAGTGCACCATCGACGGCGAACGGCAGGATGTGGGAGCGCTCGACGCCGCCTCGACAGGCGCGCACGCAGTGCTGCAGGTAGAAGGCCACATCCGTGGGCCGCGCGGGCGGGGGCAGGTTTGCCAGCAGCCGCTCCGCTTCAGCCAGTGCCAACTCGGTGTCGATGGCGCTGTCGGGGTCGTCGACATCCTCTCGCACGCCCGGTACCTCGGTGAGGAAGAGCAGCTTGTCGGCCTGCAGCGCGACAGCCGTAGCAGTGGCCACGTCCTCCATCGTGAGATTGAAGGCCTCGCCCGTGGGCGAGAAGCCAAAGGGGCTCAGCAGCACGATGGCACCCGACTCGATGGCCCGGCCGATGGCGGCGCCGTCGACCTTGCGAACCAGGCCCGTGAGCTGGAAGTCCACGCCCTCGACGATCCCCACGGGGCGCGCCGTGAGGAAGTTGCCCGACACGACGCGCACGGTGGCGTTCGCCATCGGCGTGTTGGGCAGCCCCTGGGAGAAGGCCGCCTCGATCTCGAAACGCAGTTGGCCTGCCGCCTCCTGGGCACAGTCAAGCGCCACTGGGTCGGTGATGCGGATGCCGTGGCTGAAGCGCTCGGGCACGCCCTTGGCGCGCAGCTGCTCCGATACCTGGGGCCGGAAGCCATGCACGAGCACCACGCGGATACCCATCGCGTGCAGGATCGCCAGGTCCTGCACGAAGACCCCGAGCTTGCCAGCCGCGATGGCCTCGCCGCACAGCCCGACGACGAAGGTCTTGCCCCGGTAGGCATGGATGTAAGGGGCCACGGCCCGGAACCAGGGCACGAAGGTGTGCGGGAAGACCAGGCTGCTGGGCAAATTCGTCACGGCGGGATTGTGCCGCAGCGGCCGAGCTCGCCGCGTCGATAATCCGCGCCCCGTGACCTCAGCCAGGCCCACCCCCGCGCCCGCGGCGCATCCGATCGAGCACCTGCAGTTTCCTGCGACGCTGCCGGTGTCGGCGCTGCGGCATGAAATCGCGCAGGCCTTGCGCGAGCATCCGATCCTCATCGTCTGTGGCGAGACCGGTTCGGGCAAGACCACCCAACTGCCCAAGATCGCGCTCGCCTGTGGGCGCGGGAGGGGCGCAGGCGGCGCTGGGCTGATTGGCCACACGCAGCCACGCAGGATTGCCGCTTCGAGCGTGGCCCGGCGCATCGCCGAGGAGCTTCAGTCCCCGCTCGGGCAGGTGGTGGGCTACAAGGTGAGGTTCCAGGACCGGCTGCAGCCCGGGTCGTCGATCAAGCTCATGACCGACGGAATCCTCCTGGCCGAGACGCAGTCGGACCCGCTGCTGCGCGCCTATGACACGCTGATCGTGGACGAGGCCCACGAGCGCAGCCTGAACATCGACTTCCTGCTGGGCTATCTCAAGCAACTGCTCCCGCGCCGCCCCGACCTGAAGGTGGTGATCACGTCCGCGACGCTGGACGCCGACCGCTTCGCGCGCTTCTTCGGCTCTGCGGAGTCGCCCGCCCCCGTCATCCACGTCTCCGGGCGGCTCTTCCCGGTGGAAGTCCGTTGGCGCCCTTTCGAGGAGCGCCGGGACTACGACCTGAACGATGCGATTGCCGACGCGGTGGACGAGCTTTGGCAGGGGCGGGTGGAGGGCGATATCCTGGTCTTCCTGCCCGGGGAGCGCGAGATCCGCGAGGCCGCGGACCACCTTCGGCGACACCTGGGCCAGGCTGGCCGCGGCGGGCCGCCAGTGGATGTGCTGCCGCTCTTTGCCCGGCTGTCCCCGGCCGAGCAGGATCGGGTCTTCCAGCCGGGCAACGGCAGGCGCATCGTGCTGGCGACGAATGTGGCGGAGACCTCGCTGACGGTGCCAGGCATCCGTTTCGTCATCGACTCCGGCTTGGCGCGCGTCAAGCGCTACAGCTACCGCAGCAAGGTGGAGCAGTTGCTGGTCGAGCCGATCAGTCAGTCCGCCGCCCAGCAGCGCGCGGGCCGCTGCGGACGCGTTGCCGCAGGGGTCTGCATCCGGCTCTATGACGAGGCCACCTTTGCGCAACGCCCCCGCTTCACCGACCCGGAGATCCTGCGCGCCTCGCTGGCGGGCGTGATCCTGCGCATGAAGGCCCTCGGGCTCGGGGCGGTGGAGGAGTTCCCCTTCGTCGAGCCGCCTCCGCGCAAGGCGATCTCCGACGGCCAGGCCCTGCTGGCCGAACTCGATGCCCTGGACGCCGCGGGCGAGCTCACCGACACCGGGCGACAGCTCGCGCGCTTGCCGCTCGATCCACGAGTGGGCCGGATGATCCTGGCCGCTCACCAGCGCGATGCGCTGGCCGAGGTGCTCGTGATTGCGGCGGCGCTCAGCGTGCCCGACGTACGGGACCGGCCTCTGGAGGCCGCCCAGGCGGCCGATGCTGCGCACCGCAAGTTCGACGACGAACGCTCGGAGTTCAACGGATACCTCAAGCTGTGGAGCTGGATCGAAGAGGGGCGCGGTGTGCACGGGCATGGCCAGCCGACCGAGCGCGGCACAGACACGCACCGGCTCAGCAATCGCCAGCAGGAGCTGCGGATGCGCGAATCCTTCGTCAACCCTCGCCGGGTGCGTGAGTGGCGCGACACCCACAGCCAGCTTCTCACGGTGGTTGCCGAGCATGGGTGGCGAGTGAACGGGGCCCCCGCGACCTACGAGCAACTGCACCTCTCGATGCTCACCGGGCTGCTGGGCAACATCGGGTGCAAGACCGACGAGGAAGAGGGCTACCTGGGCGCACGTGGCATCCGTTTCCGGCCCCACCCTGGAGCCCACCTCTCGCGCAAGCCGGGGCGATGGGTGGTGGCCGCCGAACTCGTGGAGACGACGCGCCTGTACGGACGCGGGCTGGCCGCTATCGAGCCACGATGGATCGCAGCGATCGCCTCCCACCTGCTCAAGCGCCAGCTGCTCGAGCCTCACTGGGAGAAGAAGGCTGCGGAGGTGGTGGCGCTGGAGCGCGCAACGCTCTATGGCATCGTCATCTACAACGACCGTCGTGTGAACTACGCGAGCGTCGACCCGGCCGGTGCCCGGGAGATCTTCATCCGCGAGGCCCTGGTGGAGGGCGACTGGGATACCCGGCTGCCTTTCCTTGCGCACAACCGCCGGCTGGTCCGGCAGGTCGAGGAACTGGAGCACAAGGCCAGGCGCCAGGACGTGCTCGTCGACGAAACCCTGATCTGCGCCTACTACGAGCGCCTCGTGCCGCCCGATGTGTGCTCGGGCGCGACGATGGAGCGCTGGTACCGCGAGGCATCACGCGCCCAGCCGCGGCTGCTGCATCTGTCGCGCGAGGAGCTGATGCGCCACGAGGCGGCAGGCGTGACGAGCGCAGCCTTCCCAGGCACCGTCCGGCTCGGCGGGATCGATTGCCCGGCCGGCTACCTGCATGAGCCCGGCGACGCCAGGGATGGCTTGACGGTCAGCGTGCCCTTGTACGTCCTGAACCAGGTCGCTGAGACGCGCTGCGACTGGCTGGTGCCGGGGATGCTGCGCGACAAGGTGCTGGCGATGCTCAAGACGCTGCCGCAGCGTGTACGGGCCAGGCTCGTGCCCTTGCCCGAGAGCGCGCAGGAGCTCGCCGGCTCCTTGGCATTCGGGGATGGATCACTGCTCGATGCGCTGGCCGGTGCAGTGCGCCAGGGCACGCAGTTGCCGGTGCAGCGCAACGATTTCAAGCTCGATGCTTTGCCAGCTCACCTGTTCATGAACCTGCGGGTCGTCGACGAACACGGTCGGCAGCTTGCGATGGGCCGGCACCTGCCTGCGCTGAAGGCCCAATGGGGTGGGCAGGCTCGCAATGCCTTCCAGGCCCTGGCTGCGTTGAAGCTGGGCGAGGGTGCAGGGGTCGCGGACACCCCGCGCCCGTCTGGCGTCGCACGCCCCGCAGAAGGTGTGCGCAGGGAGGGATCGAGCCGTCCCGAAGCCGAGCCGGCAGGTGTGTCGGGTGCGCCGATCACCGCCTGGACCTTCGGTGTTCTGCCCGAGCTGCTGGAGCTGCGCAAGGCGGGCCAGTCGGTGGTGGGTTTCCCTGGTCTGGTGGACAAGGGCAGCCATGTCGAGATCGAGGTCTACGACGAGCCCGAGGAGGCGGCACGCCGGCACCGCGCGGGACTGCGCCGGCTCTTCGCGCTTCAGTTGCGCGAGCCGCTGCGGCTGCTCGAGCGTGGCCTGCCCGATCTCCAGCGCATGGCAGGCTGGTACCTGGGGCTCGGTACGCTCGAGGAACTGCGCGCGCAGATCGTGGATGTGGCCCTGGAGCGTGCCTTTCTCGCCGAGCCGTTGCCTCAGGATGAATCCAGTTTTCGGGTGCGGCTGGAGGCCGGCAGAGGTCGCCTCGTGCTCATCGCCCAGGAGGTGGCGCGCCAGGCTGGAGCCGTGCTGGCGGAGTTTGCGGCTGCCACGCGCAAGCTCAAGGACAGCCGCCCCCCGAAGGAGACGCAAGAGGACATGGCCGCGCAGCTGGCTCGCCTGGTCGGCCGCCGTTTCCTGGCCGATACGCCTTGGCAGGCGCTGCAGCACCTGCCGCGGTACCTCAAGGCGGTGACGATGCGGCTGGACAAACTGCGCGCCGACCCGGCGCGAGACGCCGCCAGGATGGCCGAACTGCGACCGCTGGAACAGCGCTGGCTGCGCAGGCTGTCCGAGCTCAAGGGGTCGCATGACGCGCGCCTGGAGGAGTACCGCTGGCTGCTCGAGGAACTGCGGGTGAGCTTGTTCGCGCAGGAACTGCGCACGCCGCAACCGGTCAGCAGCAAGCGGCTCGACAAGTTCTGGGCGCAGCTCTCGGGCTGAGCCGGGACTCAGCCCAGCACTTCCAGCGCGCGGTCCAGGCCGCCTTCCAGGATAGAGACCTTGGCCACCGCCGCCACGGCCGGCTTGGGGTGGTAGGCAATGGACAGGCCCGCAGCCTCCATCATGGGCAGATCGTTCGCCCCATCCCCCACGGCAATGGCCTGCTCGGTGGGGATGCCCATGAGCTCGCAGACTTCCAGCACCACCCGCTTCTTCTCGGCGCCGTCCACGATGTCGCCCCACGGTCGCTGGAGCAACGTTCCGGTGAGGCGGCCATGCGAGACGCCCAGCGTGTTGGCGCGCGCGAAATCCAGGCCCAGGCGCTGCCGGATGCGCTCGCTGAAGTACGTGAACCCGCCTGACACGAGCAGCGTGCGCAGCCCGGCAGCCTGGCAGGCCTGCACGAAACGCTCCACCCCGGGGTTCAGGCGCAGACGTTCCCGATAGACCTGCTCCAGCACCGTCTCGGGGGTGCCTGCCAGCAGCGCCACGCGCCGGCGCAGGCTCTCCCGGTAGTCCGCGATCTCGCCCTGCATCGCGGCTTCGGTGATGGCGGCCACTTCGGCCTTGCGCCCGGCGAAGTCGGCGATTTCGTCCACGCACTCGATGTTGATGAGGGTGGAGTCCATGTCGAAGGCCACGAGCCGGAAGTCGGCCAGGCGCAGGCCTGCGCGCAGGCCTCGCACGATCAGGCCGGACGGGGTGGGGCGATCGCTCATGGCTGGATCATCGCAGCGGCTCGCCCAGGCTGCGCAGCACGTCGCGCAGGTACTGGGCTCGGTCCCGCGGCTCGGCGATCTCGCGCTCGATGCGCAGCTTGTCGTTGCCGGCCAGGCGGATGTGGCGGTTCTTCTGCACGAGCGCGATGATGCGCGCTGCGTCCACAGGAGGGTTCGGCCTGAAGGTGATGGTCATCAGGCGCGGGCCCGCATCCACCTTGAGCACACCGTAGACGCGCGCCAGCACGCGCAGGCGGTGCGTGTCGAAGAGGATCTGCCCCTGTGGCGGCAGCTTGCCGAAGCGGTCGGTGATCTCCTCGAGCAGCGCATCGAGCTGCTCCACCCGATCGGCCATCGCCAGCCGCTTGTAGAGATTCAGCCTCGTGTGCACGTCACCGCAGTAGGCATCGGGCAGCAGCGCGGGGGCGTGCAGCTTGATCTCGGTCGTGGCCGACATGGGCGACAGCAGGTCGGGCTCGCGCCCGGCCTTCAAGGACCGGACGGCCTCGGCCAGCATGTCGTTGTAGAGCTGGAAACCCACCTCCAGCATGTTGCCGCTCTGGTGCTCGCCCAGCACCTCGCCGGCGCCGCGGATCTCCAGGTCGTGCATCGCCAGGTAGAAGCCCGAGCCCAGCTCCTCCATGCTCTGGATGGCATCCAGCCGCTGGGCAGCCTGCTTGGGCAGCGCCGCCACATCCGGCACGAGCAGGTAGGCGTAGGCCTGATGGTGGCTGCGTCCAACCCGCCCGCGCAGTTGGTGCAGCTGCGCCAGCCCGAATTTGTCGGCGCGCGAAATGATGATCGTGTTGGCGTTGGGGACGTCGATGCCCGTTTCGATGATCGTCGACGAGAGCAGCACGTTGTGGCGTTGCGCGACGAAGTCGCGCATCACGTGCTCGAGCTCACGCTCGGGCATCTGCCCGTGTGCGATCGCGATGCGCGCCTCGGGCAACAGTTCAGCCAGGCGGTCGCGCCGGTGCGCGATGGTCTCGACCTCGTTGTGCAGGAAGTAGACCTGGCCTCCACGCTTGAGTTCCCGCAGCACCGCCTCGCGGATGATGCCGTTGCCCTCGTTGCGCACGAAGGTCTTGATGGCCAGGCGCCGCTGCGGGGCGGTGGCGATGACGCTCAGGTCCCGCAGGCCTTCGAGCGCCATGCCGAGCGTGCGCGGGATCGGCGTGGCGGTGAGCGTGAGCACGTCCACCTCGGTGCGCAGGGCCTTCATGGCCTCCTTGTGACGCACCCCGAAGCGGTGTTCCTCGTCGATGATGAGCAGGCCCAGGCGCTTGAACTTCACGTCGGGGCTGATCAGCTTGTGCGTGCCCACGACGATGTCGATGGTGCCGGCCGCCACCCCGTCGAGCGCCTCGCGCACCTCGCGCGGGGTGCGAAAGCGCGAGAGCTCTGCGATCTTCACCGGCCACTTGCCGAAGCGGTCGACCAGGGTCTGGAAGTGCTGCTCGGCCAGCAGGGTGGTGGGGGCCAGGAAGGCCACCTGACGCCCGCCGTGCACCGCGATGAAGGCAGCGCGCAGGGCCACCTCGGTCTTGCCGAATCCGACATCGCCGCACACCAGGCGGTCCATCGGCTTGGGACTGATCATGTCCTGGATCACGGCGTGGATCGCGGCGCGCTGGTCGGGCGTCTCCTCGAAGCCGAAGCTCGCGGCAAAGGCCTCGTAGTCATGCACCGAGAACCGGTGGGTGAGCCCCTCGCGGGCAGCGCGCAGCGCGTAGAGGTTCAGCAGCTCGGCCGCGGTGTCGCGCACCTGCTCGGCGGCCTTGCGCCGGGCCTTCTCCCACTGCGAGGATCCGAGCCTGTGCAGGGGCGCCTCGGCGGCGCCGACGCCCGTGTAGCGCCCGATC
>CAILKA010000647.1 GCA_903834645.1 uncultured beta proteobacterium | reverse complement strand
GCAGGAACTGCCTGGCGTAGGCCGACAGGCTCTCCACGTAGCGGCGCTGGCCTTCGGCATACAGCGTGTCGAAGGCCAGACTCGACTTGCCCGAGCCCGTCAGCCCCGTGATCACGACCAGCGCGTGCTTGGGGATGTCGAGGTCGACGTTCTTGAGGTTGTGCGTGCGCGCGCCGCGCACGCGCAGCTGCGCGGGCTCGTGGGACGTGGCGCTTCGGGCCGGGTGGGGCATCTGGGGGTCCGGGCCGCGGACGAGCCGGGAAGGGGAAGGCGCCGCGGGGCGCGGCCAGCCGAACCGACCATGATAGCCGCGCCGCTGCGCGGGCTCAGTCCCTCTGGGCCAGCACCTGCAGGATGCGCTCGCCGTAGGCCTGCAGCTTCTTGGCTCCCACTCCGCCGATGGCCGCCAGCGCGCCCAGCGTCTGCGGGCGCTCGTGCGCCATCTGCACGAGCGTGGCGTCGTGGAAGATCACGTAGGCGGGCAGCCCGTGCTCGCGCGCGATCTCGGCACGCCAGGCCTTCAGAGCCGCCAGCCGCGCCTGGCCGTGCGTGTCCAGTGCCGCGGCGGCCGAGGCAGCCGAGGCGGCCGACGCCGGCGTGGCCCGCCCGGCCCGCCCTCCGCGAGCGGCCTTGCGCGCCGGCGCCGGATCGGCCGGCACGCGCAGCAGCAGGCGCACCTGGCCGCGCAGCACCTCGCGCGCACTGGGCTCGAGCGCGAGCGTGCCGTATTCGCCCGCGGCCCGCAGGTGGCCCAGTGCGATCAGCTGGCGCAGCACGCCGCGCCACTGGCTGTCCGACACCTGTGCGCCGATGCCGAAGGTGGACAGCTGCTCGTGGCCGTGCTGGCGAGTCTTGTCGGTGGACTTGCCGCGCAGGACGTCGATGAGATGGCCCGCGCCGAAGGCCAGGTCGCTGTGCTGCTGGAAGCGGTAGATGCACGACAGCGCCATGCGTGCGGCCTCGGTGGCATCCCAGGTGGCCGGCGGCTGCAGGCAGTTGTCGCAGTTGCCGCAGCCCACCGGCGAAAGCCTCGCGCCGGCAGCCGGGCCGGCGTAGTCCTCGCCGAAGTAGCGCAGCAGCCGCACGCGGCGGCACTCATGCGCCTCGGCCAGCGCCAGCAGCGCCTCCAGGCGCGTGCGCTGCAGCCGCTTGAAAGCCTCCTCACCCTCGCCCTCGTCGATCATGCGGCGCTGGTTGACGACGTCAGCCAGACCGTAGGCCATCCACGCATCGGCGGGCTCGCCGTCGCGCCCGGCGCGGCCCGTCTCCTGGTAGTAGGCCTCGATGTTCTTGGGCAGGTCCAGGTGGGCGACGAAGCGCACGTCGGGCTTGTCGATGCCCATGCCGAAGGCCACGGTGGCCACCATCACGAGGCCCTCCTCGCGCAGGAAGCGATCCTGGTTGGCGCGCCGCACCTCGGCCTCCAGGCCGGCGTGGTACGGCAGCGCCGGCACGCCCTCGGAGCCGAGCCACTGCGCGGTGTCCTCGACCTTGCGCCGGCTCTGGCAGTAGACGATGCCCGCCTCGCCGGCGTGCTCCTCGCGCAGGAAGCGCAGCAGTTGCGTGCGGGCCTGGTCGCGCTCGACGATCGTGTAGCGGATGTTGGGCCGGTCGAAGCTGGCGATGAAAGGCCGGGCTCCTCCGAGCGCCAGGCGCTCCAGGATGTCGATGCGGGTGTGGGCGTCGGCCGTGGCGGTGAGCGCCACGCGCGGCACCCCCGGGTAGCGCTCGTGCAGCACGCTCAGGCCGAGGTAGTCCTCGCGGAAATCGTGCCCCCACTGGCTCACGCAGTGAGCCTCATCGATCGCAAACAGGCTGAGCAGCCCGCGCGTGTGCAGCGAGTCGAGCATCGCGAGCAGCCGCGGCGTGAGGATGCGCTCGGGCGCGGCGTACAGCAGCACCAGCCGCCCGGCCAGCAGCTCGCGCTCGATGCGCCGCGCCTCGTCGCCCTCGAGCGTGCTGTTGAGGAAGGCGGCATGCACGCCCGCCTCTTCCAGTGCACCGACCTGGTCGTGCATGAGCGCGATCAGCGGGCTCACGACCAGTGTCACGCCGCGGCCCTGGCGGTGGCGCACGATGGCGGGCACCTGGTAGCACAGGCTCTTGCCGCCTCCGGTGGGCATGAGCACGAGGGCGTCGCCGCCAGCGGCCACGTGCGCCACGACCTCGCCCTGCTCGCCGCGAAAGCGGGTGTAGCCAAAGACCTCGCGCAGCACCTGCAAGGCCTCGGACGACTCCGCCGTGCCCGCCCCGCCGGGTGCATGGACCCGCGAGGCTGCCCGTGCAGCCTCGCCGCCCGGTGTGGCGGCCGCCGGCATCGGCGCGGGCTCGAGCGCGAGGCTCGGGTCGGACAGGGTCGGGCTCGGTGGCAGCAGATCGGTCATGGGCGGGCGTCATCGTACGCGCTCGGTGCGCGCAGCGGTGCGCACCGGCCACCCCCCGCAGGGGGAACGGGCGGCCCCCGTCGGGGCGATGGAGTGCGCGGCCGGCGTCGGTATCATGCCCCTCACGTCTTGCGCCACCCCCCCGATTCCCACCCGTCTCATCAAGGAGAGCCGCCATGGCCTCGGTCAACAAAGTCATCCTCGTCGGCAACTGCGGGCGCGACCCCGAAGTGCGCTACGCCCCCAGCGGCGCGGCGATCTGCAACATCTCGATCGCCACCTCCAGCCGCCGCAAGGACAAATCCTCCGGCGACACGGTGGAAGACACCCAGTGGCACCGCGTGACCTTCTATGACCGCCTGGCCGAGATCGCCGGCGAGTTCCTCAAGAAGGGCCGCCCCGTCTATGTCGAGGGGCGGCTGAAGTACGGCAAGTACACCGACAAGGACGGCATCGAGCGCAACACGGTGGACATCGTGGCCACCGAGATGCAGCTGCTCGGCGGGCGCGAGGGGGGCATGGGCGCCGATGAAGGCGGCTCGCCTTCCCGTGGCGCGTCGGCCCCGCGCGGCGCCGCCCCGGCCCCTGCGCCCAAGCCCGCTGCCAAATCCGGCAGCGGCTTCGACGACATGGACGACGACATCCCCTTCTGAGGGCGCGCCGGGCGCCTGGGCTCAGGCCGGGGGCGCGGCAGCCGCGTCGCGAAACGGGAACGGACCCGGGTGCTCGCCTGAAGCCGCAGCTTCGGGCACGACTGCCCCCGGCCATCCTGGCGCGCAGGTGAAAGCCCGGGGCCTCGAGCGTCCAGGCCGAGGCGGCGTCCTCGGCCAGGTTGGGTCGGTTCGGGTCGGGTCGGGCGGACAGACCTGGGCCGGCTGTCCGGCCATCACCCGAACATCCACGATGCTGCCTGTTGCCCAGGCCCGTGGCCAGCGCGGAGAATGCGCGTGTGCCATCATGTGTCGAGGATCGGTACTGCCCGCCGCCGTCCCGCCCCGGGTGCCGCCCGGGGTACAGGGTGTGCCTGCCGCCCCTGTGAGGCAGCCACCGCGGGCCGTATGGAGCAGAGATGACCGGACGCCTTCGCAATCTTCTTTGGTGGCTGTGCCTGCTGGCGGTTCTGCCGGCTCCTGCCTTCAGCCAGGCGCTGCCGGCGCCGGCAGGGCCGGTCATCCTCGAGATCAGCGGGCGCCTGAGCCGCACCACGGACGGCAAGATTGCGCGCTTCGACCGGGAGGCCCTGCAGCGCCTGCCGCGCACCTTGTTCGAGACCACCACCCCCTGGACGACCGGCCTGCAGCGCTTTGCCGGCGTGAGCCTGAGGGACCTCATGGAAGCGGTGGGCGCGCAGGGCAGCGAGCTGTCGGCGGTGGCGATCAACGACTATCGCGTCGCGATCCCGCTGCAAGAGGCGATTCGCGACGGTGCGCTGGTGGCCTTCGAGGCCAACGGCGAGCCGCTGCCGGTGCGCAACCGCGGGCCGCTGTGGATCGTCTTTGCCTACGACCAATCCCCGCGCTTGCGCGGCGAGCAGATCCTGAGCCGCTCGATCTGGCAGCTCAAGCGCCTCGAGGTGCGCTGAAGCCGTGACCGGGGCCGATCGCCCGGGGGCGCGTCGATGAGCGTCAGAGACCCCGGCCCCACTGCCTCGCTGCGCAGGCGACGGTCGGTGTTTTGGGCCACCCTTGCCCTGGCTTGCGCCGCGCTGGCAGTGGCGGGACTCGTGACCGCCTCGCTGTGGCTGAGCCTGGGCTTCGTCGGCGAGAGCTTCTCCGCGCGCGAGCGCGACCAGTTCTTCATCTACCAGGCGCGCGTGGAGCACCTGCGCCTGGTGGCCACGCTGACCTCAGCTGCGCACGGGGAGGCCTCGGCGCAGGACGCGCAGCAGAAGCTCGACGTGTTCCTCGGGCGCATCGATGCGCTGCGCACGGCTCCCGTTCTCGAGCAGCTGCGCGAGGACCCCAAGATGGCGCGGGCGGTTGCCGAGCTTGCCCGCGTGGCCCAGGAGATCGATGCACGCCCGGCCGGCGTGGCGGACGACTGGCTGCGCGCGCGGGTCGATGCGGCCACCGAGCCGCTGCGGATGGCAGCCGAGGCTGTGCTGGCAGCCACCGTCTCGCGCCAGCAAAGCCGCTACGAGGCCCTGATCTTCCGGCTCAAGGCGGGCGCCTTCGTCTTCCTGGCCCTGGTCAGCATCGTGCTGAGCCTGGCCATCATGGCCGGCCTGCAGGCGCGGCGCATCGCACGCCAGGCCGAGGAGGAGCGGCGCCTGGCGGCGCGCATGCAGCTGCAGGCTGCGGCCATGGAGTCAGCGGCCAACGCCATCTACGCCACGGATGCAGACCTGCGCATCGTGTGGGTCAACGCTGCCTTCGAGCGGCTCAGCGGCTACGAGGCAGATGAGATCCTGGGGCACACGCCCGCCTTGCTGACGCAGGGCCTGCCGGCCGCCCAGGCGGCACAGGAGTGCTGGACACGGGTGGCCGCCGGCGAGGTCTGGCGCGGGGAGTCCAGGCTGCGGCGCAAGTCTGGCGAACTCTTCAGCGTCGAGCAGACGATCACCCCGGTCAAGGGCGAGGCGGGGGCAGTCGAACAGATCGTTGCGGTGCTCGACGACATCACCGAGCAGCAGCTGGCGCGCGAGCGCATCCAGCACATGGCACGGCACGACCTGCTAACCAACCTGCCCAACCGCGCGGCCTTCCTCGAGCGCGTGGGCGAGGCGGTAGCCCGGGCGCAGCGCGCAGGCACCCTGGTGGGCGTGGTCCTGCTTGACCTGGATCGGTTCAAGGACGTCAACGACACGCTCGGGCACTCCACGGGCGACGCCCTGCTGTGCGCCGTGGGCCACCGGCTTGCCGCAGGACTGCGCCAGACCGAGATGCTCGCGCGGCTGGGCGGCGACGAGTTCGCGCTCGTCCTGGAGGGCCTCGCCGACGCAGGGCAGGCCGGCCATGCGGTGGAGCGCCTGGTGGCGGAACTCGGCGAGGCTTTCGATGTGGGTGGGCACTCACTGCAAGCATCGGCCAGTCTGGGCGTGGCGCTGTATCCGGAAGATGGCAGCGAGGGGGTGGAGCTGCTGCGCCGAGCCGACCTGGCGATGTATGCCGCCAAGGGCAAGGGTCCCCTGCGCTTCCGCTTCTTTGCCTCCGACATGGACCGTGACCTTCGCGAGCGGGTGGAGCTGATGGCCGACCTGCGCCACGGCCCGTGCGAGGGCCTATGGGTGGCTTACCAGCCGCAGGTGGACCTGCGCACGGGCGCGGTGGTGGGTCTGGAGGCGCTTATGCGCTGGAACCACCCGCAGCGCGGCGCCATCCCGCCGGACCGCTTCATCCCGCTGGCGGAGATGTCGGGCTCGATCCTCGAGCTCGGACAGTGGCTCCTGGAGCAGGTGAGCGGGCACCTGCTGCAGATGGACAGCCAGGGGCTCGGCGTGCCCCGTGTGGCGGTCAACCTCTCGGCGGTCCAGTTTGAGCAGGACACCTTCGTCGAACAGGTGCTGGGTGTGCTGCACCGAAGCGGCCTGCCACCCTCAAGGGTCGAGCTCGAGTTCACCGAAGGCGTGCTGATGGGCCGCTCGCCCCGCGTGGAGGACAACCTCAGGCGGCTCGAGGAGGCTGGCTTCGAGTTCGCGGTGGACGACTTCGGAACGGGCTACTCCTCGCTGGAGTACCTCAGGCGCTTTCCGGTGCACCGCCTGAAGATCGACGCCTCCTTCGTCCAGGGCATCGGCCACAGCCGTGACGACGAAGCCATCGTGTGCGCGGTGATCGACCTGGGCCACTCGCTCGGGCTGGCTGTCCTGGCCGAAGGCGTGGAGACGGCCCAGCAGCGCGACTTCCTGCTGCAGCGTGGCTGCGACCAGGCGCAGGGTTACCTCTACGCCCGCCCCCAGCCGCTGGCCGAGCTGCAGGCCACGCTGCGCGCATTGGCCGGCGCCGCCCTGCAGTAGCATCGCCGCCAGGCGTTGCCGGCACGTTGCCGGGCCTGCGCCAAACTGGAGGTCTGCCCATGCTGCTGCCCATTGGCCGTGTTCTCGATCGCCAGCGGGCGCGCCAGCCCGGCAGGCCCGGCACAGTGGCATGGCCGGGCCGGCGCACTGCCTGTCTGAGCCTGGCCCTGGCTGCAGCCTGCGCATGCTTCGGGCCGGCGCTTGCCCAGCCCAAGAAAGACACCCTCGTTCTGGCGATGACGCTTGAGCCGCCAGGCCTGGACCCGACTGCCGGCGCGGCCTCGGCGATCGCCGAGATCACGCTCTACAACCTCTACGAGACCCTCACCAAGGTCCACAGCGACAGCAAGATCACCGGCCTGCTGGCCCAGAGCTGGACGGCCTCGCCCGATCTCAAGACCTGGACCTTCAAGCTGCGCCCGGGCGTGAAGTTCCACAACGGCGAGCCCTTGAGCTCGGCCAGCGTGAAGTACTCCTTCGAGCGCGCGGTGGCCAAGGAGAGCACCAACAAGGACAAGGCGGTCTTTGCCAACATCGAGCGCATCGACACGCCCGATGCGAACACGGTGGTGCTGAACCTGAAGAACGGCAACCCCGACCTGCTGTTCCAGCTCGGCCAGGCCACCGCCATCATCGTCGAGCCCAGAAGCGTGGCGACCAACGCCACGCAACCCGTCGGCTCGGGCCCCTACCGGCTCGAGGCGTGGGCGCGCGGCTCGAGCGTCACGCTCTCGCGCTGGGACGGCCACCGCGCCGCCAAGGACGTCAAGCTGCGCCGCGTGACGATGCGCTTCATCAGCGACCCGGCCGCGCAGGTGGCCGCACTGCTGTCGGGCGACGTGGACGTCTTTCCGCGCGTGTCGGCGGCCAAGAGCCTCAAGCAGTTCGAGGGCAGCAAGAAGTACCAGGTGCTCATCGGCGGCTCGCGTGCCAAGACGATCCTGGCGATGAACAACAAGAGGAAGCCGCTGGACGACGTGCGCGTGCGCCGCGCGATCTACGCCGCCATCGACCGCAAGGCGGTGATCGAGGGCGCGGCCGATGGTTTCGGCACGCCCATCGGCAGCTACTACGTGCCCGGCGCACCGGGCTACATCGACACCATCGATCTCAACCCGCACGACCAGGCCAAGGCGCGCGCGCTGCTGCACCAGGCGGGTATCACGCCGCCGCTGGAGCTCACGATGAAGCTGCCGCCCACGCCCTACGCGCGCCAGGGCGGCGAGGTGATCGCCGCGCAGCTCGCCAAGGTCGGCATCAACGTGAAGATCGAGAACGTCGAGTGGGCGCAGTGGCTGTCGGGCGTGTACGGCCAGAAGGCCTACGACCTCACCGTGATCGCGCACGTGGAGCCGCTGGACTTCGGCAACTTCGCGCGCCCGAACTACTACTGGGGCTACGAGTCGGCCGAGTTCAATGCCCTGTGGGACAAGATCCGCGCCACCATCCAGCCCGAGGAGCGCAACAAGCTGATGGCCCAGGCGCAGCAGCTCGTGGCGCGCGAGGCGGTGGCGGCCTACCTGTACCAGCCCACCTGGATCACGGTGGCGAATGCGCGCGTGAAAGGCCTGTGGAAGGACATGCCCCTTTTCGTCAACGACCTGTCGGCGATGAGCTGGCAGTGAGGTCGCCCCCTTCTTCCTCTTCGCCCCCTTCGCCCTGCGCCTGTCGCCAGGCCAGCGCCGCCTCGTAGAGCAGGTTGCGCGGTGCGGCGCCGAGCTCGGCGGCCAGCGCCACGGCACGCTTGAGGGGCAGCTCGCGCAGCAGCACCTGCAGCAGCCTCTGCGCGGCGGGGTCCAGGCCGGCGCCCGCCGCCTCGGGCGCCTGCGCGTGCAGCACGACGACGAACTCGCCGCGCAGCCGGTTGGCATCTGCAGCGAGCCAGCCCGGCAACTGCTGCGCCGCCAGGGTGACGATGGTCTCGAACTGCTTGGTGAGCTCGCGCGCAAGCGTGAGCCGGCGCTGCGGCACGCGCGCGGCAAGCTCGTCGGCGAGCTCGGCGATGCGGTGCGGCGACTCGAAGACGATCTGCGCGGCCGCGCTGGCACACACGCGCTCGAGCGCGCTGCGTCGCTGCGCCCCGCGCGCGGGCAGGAAGCCCTCGAAGGCAAAGCCGTGGGCCTGCGGGTCGCCCGCAGCGCTCAGCGCGGCCAGCGCGCTGCTGGGCCCGGGGATCGGAACGACGCGGTGGCCGGCGGCGTCCACGGCCGCCACCAGGCGTGCGCCCGGATCGCTGACCCCGGGCGTGCCGGCATCGCTGGCGTAGGCCACGCGCTCGCCCTGCGCGAGCCGCGCGCACACGAGCTGCGCGGCCTGCGCCTCGTTGTGCGCATGCAGCGCCAGCAGCGGCTTGGACAGGCCCAGGTGCGTCAGCACTGCGCCCGTGTTGCGGGTGTCCTCGCACGCCACGGCGTCCACCCGGGCGAGCACGTGGATCGCGCGCAGGCTCAGGTCAGCCAGGTTGCCGATGGGGGTGGCCACCACATACAGGGCCGCTGGCGGATACTGCTGCGCGCCGGCAGCCGCCTGGGCGGCACGCAGCAGGAGGGGGGCATCGATGGTCACGGCACGGGCCCGGGCAGGGAGCACGAAGTCGCTGGGCGACGGCGCAGAGGCGCGTGCGCAGCGCCACCTCGAGTTCCACGGGCTTGTGCTCGTGGCGCGCCATTATCGGGTGGCGCGCGGGCCCGGGGCACGCGCCGCCGAGATCGACCTCGTGATGCGAGAGCCCGACGGCACGCTCGTCTTCGTGGAGGTGCGCGCCCGCTCGGGCACCGGGCACGGTGGCGCGGCAGCCAGCGTCACGCCCGCCAAGCAGCGGCGCATCGTCTGGGCGGCGCAGCACTTCCTGCTCGACTGGCCGCGGCTGCCGCCTTGCCGCTTCGACGTCGTGGCCCTGGACGGCCGGGCGCTGAGCTGGATCCGGGGTGCGTTCGATGCGGGCTGAGTGGCCGCCCGCACGGAACGGACCGCGCGCAGCCGTG
>CAILKA010000646.1 GCA_903834645.1 uncultured beta proteobacterium | reverse complement strand
GGCAACGCCGGCAACGTGCTGCGCCCCTACACCGCCTTCAAGCTCAGCCTGCGCACTCCGCCTCTGGTGGACGCCCACCTGGCCAGCCAGCAGCTCAAGGAGCTGCTCGAGGACAACGCGCCCTACAACGCCAAGGTCACCTTTCACCCCGATGGCCGCGCCGGCGCGCTTGGGGCCACGGGCTGGAACGCGCCCGAGCTCGCCCCCTGGCTCGAACAGGCGCTCAACGACGCCTCGCGCGCCCACTACGGCGCACCCGTGGGCTACATCGGCCAGGGCGGCACGATTCCCCTCATGAGCCTGCTGCAGCAGGGCTTCCCGCGCGCGCAGATGATGGTGTGCGGGGTGCTCGGGCCCAAGAGCAACGCCCACGGCCCCAACGAGTTCCTGCACGTGCCCTACGGCAAGCGCCTCACTGCCGCCGTGGCGCAGGTGATCGCGGCCTGCCCCTGAGCCGCCCTCAGAAGGTGTAGCCCGCCTGCAGGGCGCGGCCCGACATCGGCTCGAGCAGCCGAAGCAGCGGCGCGAACTCGCGGTAGCGCATCGCCACGCGCGTGCAGTAGCCGAAGAAGCGCGGCAGGTCCTCGGCATAGCCGGGCTTGCCGTCGCGGTGCTTGAGCCGGCAGAAGACGCCCAGGATGCGCAGGTGGCGTTGCAGCCCGGCCCACTCGACCGCACGCCAGAAATCGCCGAAATCCGCGCCCACCGGCAAGCCGGCGCGCCGCGCCGCCTCCCAGTATCGGATCGTCCAGTCGATCTCCTGCTCCTCCTCCCACGACACGAACGCGTCGCGCAGCATCGACACCACGTCGTAGGCGATGGGCCCGGCCGCGGCGTCCTGGAAGTCGAGGATCCCGAGGCCCGCCCCATCGAGCATCAGGTTGCGCGGCATCCAGTCCCGGTGGGCGGCCACCACGGGCTGGGCCACGAGCGCGGCCACGAGCTGCGCGCAGGTCTGCTCCCACTGCGCGCGCTGCGCATCGCTCCAGACGATGCCGTACTCGCGCTGCACGCACCACTCGGGGAAGAGCTCGAGCTCCTCGCGCAGCGTTGCCTCGCCGAAGGCGGGCAGGGCCGTGGCCGGGACGCCCGCCTGGAAGCGCACCAGTGTCGTCATCGCCTCGCGCATCAAGCGGTCGGCCCCGCCCGCATCGGCCTCGCGCAGTGCCTGCAGCAGGAGGCGATCGCCCAGGTCACCCAGCAGCAGGAAGCCCTGCACGGGGTCCTCGGCCAGCACCGACGGAGCGTTGAGGCCGGCTGCGCGGATCAGCCGGGCCACCGCCACAAAGGGGCGCACGTCCTCCAGTGGCGGCGGCGCGTCCATGATGATGCGGCTGGCTGCGCCGCGTGCGGCGTCCGCGTCCACGCGCAGATAGCGCCGAAAGCTCGCATCGGCCGAGGCCAGTCGCAGTGTGTGCGGCTGCAGGCCGTGAACAGCCGCAAGCGGCGCGAGCCAGGCCTCGAAGGCGCGCTCGCGCGCCGCGTCGCTCCAGCGCAGCGTGGCTGGTGGCAAGGTGCCGGCCGCTTCCCGGGCGTGCGAGGAGTGGGATTGCATAATGGATTCTACAAACCGGCTCGGCGCCTGACGCCTCTGATCCGCCCCGGAGCCGCCCCTTATCTGCCTCTTGGCCGAGGCCTTGAACGCCCCGGCCTGCCCGCCACTGGAGCGCCCCCGCAGGCGCGTGCCGCCTTGCCGAGCCTGCCCATCGAGACGAACACCCTGCGCCTGCGAGCACCGAACCCCGAGTGCTTCGCGGGTGCGGGTGGGCGTGCGGGAGTGGCCCTGTGTCTGGCCCTGACCCTGGCGCTGCCAGCCGGATCGCAGCCCGTGGGTGCGGGTGCCGCGCCGGCTGCGACCCCAGCCGGGCTGCGCCCCGTCATCGAACTCGCGCCACGACCCGACGCCTCCCAGGCACGTGACCGCCCGGTGGTGCTGACGGCCCGAGAGCTGCAGTCCCAGCCCGAGCGCGGCGTGAGCGCCAGCGGCGATGTCGAGTTGCGCCGAGCCGATCTGGTCGTGCGCTCCGACCGGCTGACTTACGACACGCAGCAGGGGCTGGCCCAGGCAAGCGGGCGCGTGCAGGTGATCCGGGAAGGGTCGGTCATCACCGGTTCGCAGGCGCAGCTGCAGGTGCAGCGCTTCGAGGGCTGGATCCTGCTGCCGGAGTTCGAGTTCCTGGCCACGGGCGCACGGGGACGCGCCGAGCGGGTGGACATCCTGGGCGAGGAGCGGGTGGCCGCGGCGCAGGCGGCCTACACGAGCTGCCCGCGCGACGGCTCGAACGACCCGCCCTGGCTGCTCAGTGCAGACCGGCTCGACCTGGACTTCACGCGCAACGAAGGCATCGCGCAGGGCGCCGTGCTGCGCTTCCTGGGCGTGCCGATCCTGGCGCTGCCGAAGATGAGTTTTCCGGTCACGGGGGCGCGCAAGTCCGGCTGGCTGCCCCCGAGCGTGAACCTGGACAACCGAAGCGGGCTGGACCTGGCGGTGCCTTGGTACTGGAACATCGCACCCAACCGCGACGCCACCCTCGCGCCACGCTTGTCCACGCGCCGCGGCGCCGGGCTGGATGGGGAGTTCCGCTACCTCGAGCCCGCCTACGCAGGCGAGGTGGCGCTGCGCTGGCTGCCGCACGACCAGCTCGAAGGCCGGGAGCGTCACGCGATACGGCTGCGCCACGATGCCAGCCTGGCGACGATCTCCCCGCTGACGGGCGCGGACATGCGGCTGCAACTCGCGGGCGAGCGCGTGTCCGATGACGCCTGGTGGCGCGATTTTCCGCGCTCGACAGGCGCCCTCACGCCGCGCCTGCTGCCGCTGCGCGCCGGGCTGGAGCAGCCCGTGCAGCTGGCCGCGGGCGAAGGGCTCGCCTACCTGCGCACGACGCGCTGGCAGGTGCTGCAGGCAGACGAGGCGCCGATCGTTGCGCCCTACGACCGCGAGCTGCAGCTCGGGCTGCGGCTGGCCGGTGCGAGGTCGGGCTGGGAGGCCGCGGTCGAGACGGAGCTGAACCGCTTCATGCCCGCCGATGGGCGGACCTCTTCGAGCCGGCCCAGTGCCTGGCGCGCGCATGCTGTGGGCACCCTGGCACGCCCCTGGCGAGAGCCGGGCTGGTGGGTCGTGCCGCGCATCGGCCTGAACGCCGCGGCCTACGAGCTCGATCAGGCGCTGGCCGACGGGCGCCGCCAGCTCGCGCGCACGATCCCGACGCTGAGCCTGGACATGGGCCTGGAGCTTGAAAGGGAGGTCAGCGGCCTGGGGCGTGCCTGGAGGCAGACGCTCGAGCCGCGGCTGCTGGCCGTCTACACCCCGTACCGCGCGCAGGAGGCGGCCCTGGCCTTCGACTCCGCGGGCAAGGACTTCGGCTTCAGCTCGATCTTCTCCGACAACGACTTCTCCGGCATCGACCGTGTCTCCGACGCGCGCCAGCTCAACGCCGGCCTCACGACCCGGCTCGTCGATGCGCAAGGCGGACGCGAGCTGCTGCGCCTGGGCCTGGTGCAGCGCTACCTCTTGGCCGACCAGCGGGTCACGGTGGAGGGCACGCCTTTCACACGTCACTTCTCCGACTTCATCGTGCTGGGGTCCACATCGGCTGTCCCGAGCTGGTACTTCGAGGGCTCGATGCGATACAACGCCGACATCAGCCGCCCTGTACGCTCGCTCGTCTCCGCGCGCTACACGCCGGGCGAGTTCCGCACCGTCAGCGCCAGCTACCGCTACACGCGAGGCTCGAGCGAACAGCTCGAGCTTGGCGTGCAGTGGCCGCTTGCCAGACTCGGCGCAGCCTTGCCCCGCCTGTCTGGCCCGGGGAGTGAGTCGGTACCGTTGGACCGGGCGGGCCAGGCTGGCCAGGAGGGTGGCAGGGCCTTGGCGCCGGCCGCACGCTGCAGCGGGCAGCTGTACGGGGTCGGGCGCGTGAACTACAGCGTGCGCGACAGCCGCGTCACCGATTCGATCCTCGGGCTGGAGTTCGACGCGGGCTGCTGGATCGGCCGCATCGTCGTCGAGCGGCTGTCCACCGGCCGCACCGAAGCCACGACGCGGCTGATGCTGCAGCTCGAGCTGGTCGGGCTGTCGCAGCTCGGCTCGAACCCGCTGCGGGTCTTGAAGGACAATATCCCCGGCTACCAACTGCTGCGCGAAGAGCGCGGCGCCCCTTCCTTCGCCGATCCCCCATGACTGAACGCATCGACCGCCGCGGGCCCCTCGCGTTGCTGCTGCTGGCCTGGCTGCTCGTGCAGCTGCCCGCGCCGGCCCAGGCCCAGGGGCGCCCGACCACCACCGAGCGCGCCGCACAGCGCGCCGCCGACCGCACGACGGTGCGCACCGGCGACTACATCGTGGCCATCGTCAACCAGGAGCTGGTGACGGCGGTGGAGGTGCAGCTGCGTGTGCGCCGGCTGCTCGACGAGGCCTCGCGCAGTGCGCAGCGCCTGCCGGCCGAGGAGGTGTTGCGCCAGCAGGTGCTCGATGCGCTGATCGAGGAGCGGGCGATCCTCACCCATGCGCGCGACGGCGGCGCAAGGGTGGACGACGGCGAGCTCGACCGCGCCGTGCAGGCGGTGGCGGCGCAGAACCAGCTCACCATCGACCAGCTCCGCGCGCGCCTCAAGGAGGAGAGCCTGGACTTCGTGCGCTTTCGGGCCAATCTGCGTGACCAGATCCTGGTGGAGCGCACGCGCGAGCGCGAGGTCGGCCAGCGCATCCGCATCACCGATGCCGAGATCGACCGCTACATCGAACAGGCGCGCGCGCAGGCAAGCCTGGAGGCCTCCGTCAACCTGGCGCAGATCCTCGTGACGGTGCCCGAGCGTGCCGATGCCGAGCTGGTGGCCGCGCGGCGCGCGCGGGCCGAGACGGCCCTGGCGCGCGTGCGGGCAGGCGAGCCCTTCGACGTGGTGGCGCGCGAGCTCTCCGAGGACGGCAACCGCGAGCGCGGCGGCGAGATCGGCATGCGCCAGGGCTCGCGCCTGCCGGATCTGTTCGTGGAGGTGACGAAGAACCTGTTGGTGGGCGAGCTCACGCCTGCGCCGGTGCGCAGCGGCGCAGGGTTCCACGTCCTCAAGGTGCTCGCGCGCGAGTCGGCCGATCTCTTCAAGGTGACGCAGACCCGAGTGCGCCACATCCTGCTGCGGCCCTCCTCGCGCCTCACGGCAGCCCAGGCGCAGGCACGCCTGGAGACCTACCGCGCGCGCATTGCAGCAGGCGAGGCCCGCTTCGAGGACCTCGCGCGCCAGTTTTCCGAGGACGGCTCGGCCTCCGCCGGGGGCGATCTCGGGTGGGCCCAGCCCGGCATGATGGTGCCCGAGTTCGAGCAGGCGATGAACGCGCTGGGCCCGGGTGAGCTGTCGCAGCCGGTCACCTCTCGCTTCGGGGTGCACCTGATCCAGGTGCTGGAGCGCCGGCAGGCCGATGTCGATCCGCGCCAGGTGCGCGAGCAGGCGCGCAACGTGCTGCGCGAGCAGAAGTTCGAGGAAGCCTACGTCGAATGGGTGCGCGACCTGCGCGCACGCGCCTACATCGAGATGCGCGAGCCGCCAGGCTGAATGCTGGCGGGGTGGCGATGAGGCACGTGGCCCGCAAGCGTTTCGGCCAGCACTTCCTGGTCGACGAGGCGGTGTGCGAAGCCATCGTTCAGGCGGTCGATCCGCGGCCTGGCCAGGCACTCGTGGAGATCGGCCCGGGGCTGGGCGCGCTCACGCGCGGGCTGCTCGCGCGATGCGGGCGGCTCCATGCTGTCGAGCTCGATCGCGACCTGGCGGCGCGCCTGCGCCGCGTCCCCGGCATCGACGTGGTCGAGGCCGACGTGCTGAGGGTGGACCTGGCCGAACTGCGGGGCCGCGCCGCAGGGCCGCTGCGCGTGGTGGGCAACCTGCCCTACAACATCTCCACGCCGATCCTCTTTCACCTGCTCGAATCCGTCTCGCATGTGTGCGACCAGCACTTCATGCTGCAGCGCGAGGTGGTGCAGCGCATGGCGGCCGGTCCCGGCACCAAGGCCTACGGCCGCCTGAGCGTCATGCTCCAGTGGCGCTACGAGATCGAGCCGCTCTTCGATGTGGGTCCCGAGGCCTTCGATCCGCCCCCGGCCGTGGATTCAGCCGTCGTGCGCATGCAGCCCTTGCCGGCCCCGCAAGGGGTGGACGCCAGACGCCTGGGCGAGCTCGTGACGGTGGCCTTCTCGCAGCGCCGCAAGCTGCTGCGCCACACACTCGGACCCTGGCTCGAGCGGGCCGGCTACGGCGGGGTTTTCGACACGCAGCGTCGGGCCGAGGAAGTGCCGGTGGCCGAGTACGTGGCGCTGGCCTGCGCCACGATGCCCCCAGCCTGAGCCGGCAGGCGATTCAGGCCTGGGGGCGACGAGACCCCCCGGACCTGGCGCGCGTCAGGCGGCGTTGAGCCAGGCCGCCGTGTCGAAGGCGCTGCTCATCATCGGCATGTTCATGCCGAAGTTGGGGTTGACGCCGTTCTTGGGCACGTTGACCTTTGGCGCGGGCTTGGGCGGGCTGGCCGGCTCGGCCGCCGGCATCTCGCCCGCACGCTCCCACCCCGCGGGCTGCGAGCGCGACACCGCAAAGGAGTAGAAGCAGCGGAACGCCACCCGCCGCTCGGCCCAGAAGTCGGCCGCATCGCGGAAGACGTCGAGCAACTGCTCGCGTGCTTCGCGGTCGAAGCGCGGGTTGTCGGGCAGCTGCTCGAGCACCACCACGAAGCCCGGCTGTGGCCCGGACTTGTGGACGAGGTCGGTCATGCAGTCGTACAGGGCGTCCAGGTTCTTGCCGAAGTGGGCTGGAAACAGGAACGCCTGTGCGATCGCCTCGAGCACGTCCTGCTTGCTCTGCGCCTGCGCCGTGTTGGCGTACAGAAAATGATGGCCAGCCGCCTGCGCGGCCGCCATCAGGTCGTCGACCCGGTAGGCCCGGATCGATTGCACCACATTGGGTCGGATGGTCTGCAACTGCATGGTCGCGTTCCCCCTGGCTTTCAGCTAAGTCCGTTCAAGATCTCGTCGCCCGCCGTTCACTGCACGATGCGCCTGAAGCTCGCGTAGTGATCGGCGGTGTAAAAACACGCCTCGGGTTTCGTCGGGGGCTCCCCGCCACACACCAGCCTTCTCGCCCCGCGGTTGCGCGCCCCTGGCGTACGCACCGTGTACTCCCGGTAGAAGCCCCTGGGCTTTCCCGGCAGCAACCGTTCGCGGTTGAAGAAGGTCGTGCCGTCCTTCTCGTACGGAAATGGACCGCCCGCCAGGATGAGCCGGTGCGTCGCCTGTGCTTCGGCTGGCAGCGCGGCCAGCGCCACCGTTGACGCGTCGTCCGCTGCTGCCGGCCCCTTGGCCAGGCTGACAGAGGCAGCCACCGCCAAGATGAAAGCGAGCCCTAACTTCGAAACCAGCCGCCTGGAGGCCGATCCACCCGACTGATGCACGGGTAAACCCTTATAAACCAACACGTAATGGTACCGGAATGCGGGGAAAACCTCAAGTCGGCGGGCCTGTTTGACCCTCCCCTGTGAGTAAAGTTAGTTTTCGCTCACATCGGTGATGAGATTCGGGCGGGCCGCGAAAGTTCCCCCTTGCCCCCCCTGACCCATCGCTGCCGGGCGACCAGGCGCCGCCCGGGCCTTCAGCGCACCGCGTTCGCGTCGGCCACCGTCAGCGCCGCCATGTTGACGATGCGCCGCACCGTGGCCGAGGGCGTCAGGATGTGCACGGGCTTGGCCGCCCCGAGGAGCACGGGCCCCACGGCGATGCCGCCGCCGGCGGCCGTCTTGAGCAGGTTGTAGGAGATGTTGGCGGCGTCGATGTCGGGCATCACGAGCAGATTGGCCTCGCCCGCAAGGGTGCTGCGCGGCATGATCTCGCGCCGATGGGTGGCGTCGAGCGCCGCATCTCCGTGCATCTCCCCGTCGATCTCCAGCCATGGCGCGCGCTGCTGCACCAGGGCGAGCGCCTCGCGCATCTTCACAGCCGAGGGAAAGTTGCTCGAGCCGAAGTTGCTGTGCGACAGCAGCGCCGCCTTGGGCTGCACGCCGAAGCGCCGCATCTCCTCGGCCGCGAGCACCGTGATCTCGGCCAGCTGCTCGGCCGTCGGGTCGTGGTTGACGTGCGTGTCCACGATGAAGACCTGGCGTCCGGGCAGGATGAGGCCGTTCATGCAGGCGTAGGTGCGAACCCCCGGGCGCAGCCCGATGACCTGGTCGATGTGGTGCAGGTGCTGGTGCGTGGAGCCCCAGGTGCCGCAGATCAGGCCGTCGACTTCGCCCTTGTGCAGCAGCATGGCCGACACCAGCGTCAGGCGCCGGCGCATCTCGATCTTGGCGAACTGCTCCGTCACGCCCTTGCGCTCGGTCATGCGGTGGTAGGTCTGCCAGTAATCGCGGTAGCGCGGGTCGTCGTCGATGTTGATGACCTCGAAGTCGCGCCCGGCCTGCAGCCTCAGGCCCAGCTGCTCGATGCGCCGCAGGATCTGCGGCGCGCGCCCGACCAGCCACGGCCGCGCCAGGCCCTCATCGACGATGACCTGCACCGCGCGCAGCACGCGCCGGTCCTCGCCCTCGGCAAAAGCCACGTTCTTGCGCGTGGCCCGCTTGGCCACCGCAAAGATCGGCTTCATCGTCGTGCCCGAGGCGTAGACGAAAGCCTGCAGCCGCTCGGCGTAGGCCTCCCAGTCCGTGATCGGGCGTTGTGCGACGCCCGACTCGGCTGCCGCCCGCGCCACCGCCGGCGCGATGCGCATCATCAGCCGCGGATCGAAGGGCTTGGGGATGAGGTACTCGGGGCCGAAGACGAGCGTCGCACCCGCGTAGGCCGAGGCCACCACGTCGTCCTGCTCGGCCTGGGCGAGCCCCGCGATCGCGTGCACCGCGGCGATTTCCATCGAGTCGTTGATGGTCGTCGCGCCGCAGTCCAGGGCTCCACGAAAGATGTACGGGAAGCACAGGACGTTGTTGACCTGGTTCGGGTAGTCGGTGCGGCCGGTGGCCATGATCGCGTCATCGCGCACCGCCCGTACCTCCTCGGGCATGATCTCCGGCGTCGGGTTGGCCAGCGCGAAGATGAGCGGCGCGCGCGCCATCGCACGCACCATCTCGGGCTTGAGCACGCCGGCGGCCGACAGCCCCAGGAACACGTCGGCGCCCTGGATCACCTCGGCCAGCGTGCGCTGGGGCGTGTCCTGGGAGAACTCCTGCTTGTCCGGGTCCATGAGCTCGGTGCGGCCCTTCCAGACCACGCCTGCCAGATCCGTCACCCAGATGTTCTCGCGCGGCAGGCCGAGCTTGACGAGCAGGCCCAGGCAGGCCAGCGCCGCCGCCCCGGCGCCCGAGGTGACGAGCTTGATCTGGCGCAGGTCCTTGCCCACCACCTTCAGCCCGTTGAGCAGCGCCGCCCCGACCACGATCGCCGTGCCGTGCTGGTCGTCGTGGAAGACGGGGATCTTCATGCGCTCGCGCAGCCGACGCTCCACGTAGAAGCAGTCAGGCGCCTTGATGTCCTCCAGGTTCACGCCGCCGAAGGTGGGCTCCAGCGCCGCGATGATGTCCACGAGCTTGTCGAGGTTCTTCTCGTTGACCTCCAGGTCGAAGACATCGATGCCGGCGAACTTCTTGAAGAGCACGCCCTTGCCCTCCATCACCGGCTTGGCCGCCAGCGGGCCGATGTCGCCCAGCCCCAGCACGGCCGTGCCGTTCGTGACCACGGCCACGAGGTTGCCGCGCGAGGTGTAGCGATAGGCGTTGGCCGGATCGGCCACGATCTCCTCGCAGGCCGCCGCCACGCCGGGCGAGTAGGCCAAGGCCAGGTCCCGCTGGTTGGTCAGCTGCTTGGTCGGCGCGATCGCCACCTTTCCCGGGGTCGGGAACTCGTGGTACTCGAGGGCGGCGCGGCGCAGTTCGGCGCGCTTGTCTTCGGCGGTGCTCATGGTCATGGGATTGTAGGCAGGGGGGTGGCCGGGATAATCCGGTGCAGGCTGCTTTGCGCGCAGCACAGGTAATCCCGATGGCCCTAGGCGAATTCCAACTCATCGCGCGCTACTTCACCTGGTCGCCCGAAACCCGCACCGGCGTGGTCCTCGGCGTGGGGGATGACTGCGCACTGCTCGCCCCCGCACCGGGGCAGCAACTCGCCGTGTCCACCGACACGCTGGTGGAGGGGCGGCACTTCCTGTCCACCGTGCCGCCCGAGCGCCTGGGCCACAAGGCGCTGGCCGTCAACCTGAGTGACCTCGCGGCCTGTGGGGCGCAGCCGCTGGCGTTCACGCTGGCGCTGTCGCTGCCGCGCGTGGAGGAGGCCTTCCTGGCGGGCCTGGCGCGGGGCATGCAGGCGCTGGCGCAGCGCACCGGCATCGCGCTCGTGGGCGGCGACACGACCGCCGGGCCGCTGGCGCTCACGGTCACCGTGTTCGGTGAGGTGCCGCCCGGGGCGGCTCTGCTGCGCAGCGGCGCCGCCCCGGGCGACACCCTGTGGGTCAGCGGCGCGCTCGGTGATGCCCGGCTTGCGCTGGAAGCTTTTCGCGGCACGTTGCGCCTGGAAGCCTGCGCCTTCGAGGCGGCCCGGCGCGCCATGGAGCAGCCCGAGCCGCGCGTGGCGCTTGGCCTGGCGCTGCGCGGCGTGGCCACGAGTGCGATCGACCTGAGCGACGGGCTGCTCGGGGACCTGGCTCACATCCTGGAGCGCTCCCGGGTCGGGGCGCAGGTGCAGCTCGATGCGCTGCCACGCAGCGCGCACCTGGCCGCGCAGCCCGAGCCCGTGCAGCGCAGCTGCGTGCTGGCCGGGGGCGACGACTACGAGCTCCTGTTCACCGCGCCCGCGCATGCCCAGGCCGCGGTGCACGCGGCCGCCCAACGCGCAGGCGTGCCCGTGACCGCGGTGGGAGTCATCGTGGCGGATGCTGGCCTGCGCGTGCTGGACGCGTGCGGCCAGGAGGTTGCGCTGGGCGGCCTGGCCGGCTTCGACCACTTCGTGTCCTGATTCTGCGCACCGACAATCGCGGCATGTCCGAGCCGGTCCCGATGTTGCAGATGCCCGATGGCTGGCAGGCCGACGTGCAGGCGCTGGCCGATGCCCTGCTGGCTCGTCGCCTGACGCTTGCAGCCGCCGAGAGCTGCACAGGCGGGCTGATCGCGGCGGCCTGCACGGCTTTGCCCGGCTCGAGCCACTGGTTCGAGCGTGGCTTCGTCACCTACAGCAACGACGCGAAGGTCGAGCTGCTGGGCGTGGCGCAGGAACTGTTGCAGGCCCATGGGGCGGTCAGTGAGGAGGTGGCGCGCGCCATGGCGCAAGGGGCGCTGGTGCGCTCGCGCGCCAACATCGCGCTGGCCGTGACCGGGATCGCCGGTCCGGGCGGAGCTGTACAGGGCAAGCCGGTGGGCACGGTGTGGCTTGCCTGGAGCGTTCGCCCGGCTGCCGCCGCCGATTCGGCCGCTGGCCTCAAGCCGGACCTGGCCACGGCACCTCTCACGGGCGCCCAGCGGCTGCAGCTCGACGGCGACCGTTCGCACGTGCGCTCGCTCACCGTGCAGTGCGCGCTGCGGCAAGCGCTCGTGCTGGCGCGTTCGGCATGAGCGGGGCGGGCCGGGAGGCGCCCCCGCCCTGGGCCGGCACGCGGCCCCTGCGTGCCTGGCTCGTGGGCCAGTGGGACGATGACGAGCACCAGGCCTGGCAGCAGGCGCTGACGGCGGCCTGCCCCGGCGTGATGTGGCTGGCGCCGCATCCGCGCCCTGACGAGGTGGAGGTGGCGGTGGTGGCCAACCCGCCTCCCGGTGTACTGCGCGGCCTGCGTGGCCTGCGCCTGATCCAGTCGCTGTGGGCCGGGGTGGATCGGCTGCTGGACGACCCGACGCTGCCCCAGGGCGTGCCGCTGGCGCGCATGGTCGATCCGGTGATGACGCGCGCGATGGCCGAGACCGCCACCTGGGCCACGCTGGCGGTGCACCGCGGCTTCTTTCTCTATGCGCGCCAGCAGGCGCGGGCGCACTGGCGGCAGCTCGAGCAGCGGCGTGCCCACGACATCGGCGTGCTCGTGCTGGGCATGGGCGAGATGGGTCGGGCCGTGGCTCGGGCGCTGGCCGCGCTGGGCTACCGCGTGAGCGGCTGGTCGAGCGGGCCGCCCGCCGCCGACCCGACCGATCCGGCCGACCCCGCCGTGCAGCGCGTGTGGGGTCTTGCGTGTCTGCCGGGCGCACTGGCGCAGGCGCAGGTGGTGCTGAACCTGCTGCCGCTGACGCCGGCCACCCGCGGGCTCGTCGATGGGGCCTTTCTTGCGGCGCTGCCGCGCGGGGCTGCGCTCGTCAACCTCGCGCGCGGCGCCCACGTGGTCGACGCCGACCTGCTCGCCGCGCTCGACAGCGGCCACCTGGCGCATGCCGTGCTCGACGTCTTCCACGCCGAGCCGCTGCCGCCCGAGCACCCGTACTGGTGCCATCCGGGCGTGACGGTGCTGCCGCACGTGGCCGCGCTTACCGACCGGCGCAGCGCGGCAGAGGTGGTGGCAGGCAACCTCGCACGCCTGGCGCGTGGGGAGCCCGTGCAGCATCGGGTCGAGCGGTCGCGCGGCTACTGAAGCGAGCGTGCCGGTCTCGGCGGCCGCAGCGCACGGCCCTCCCGCCGAGCCTCCGCGGGCCGCGCTCAGCGCGTCGTCGGGCTCGATCGCCCGGCCTGACGGGCGCGGATCGTCAGCAGCACGAGATGGCGCAGGGCGTCCCAGGCGTCCACCGGCCACTGCGGACGCGGCAGCCCCTTGGTGATGCCGTCGCAGGTGCTGGCCGCCGCGACCAGGCGCGTGAGGCTGGCCGTGCCGAAGCGCGACACCACGCGCTCCAGGATGCGCTGGCGTGCACCCCATACCCGTGCCTCCTGCATGGCCAGCGGCAGCGGTCGGCCAGCATCCAGCGCTGCGCGTACGCGGCGCAGCGCACGCAGGTCGTCGGCGAGCTGCCACAGCACGGACACGGCCGACTCGCCCTCGGCGCGCAGGCCTTCGAGGATGCGCAGGGCACGTCCCCCTTGACCCTCCAGCACGGCCTCGCACAGCTGGCGCACGTCGTAGCGGGCCACGTCCAGCACCGCCGCCTCCACATCCTCGTAGCCGAGCTCCCCGTCCGGGTGCAGCAGCGCAAGCTTGCTGATCTCCTGGTGCGCGGCCAGCAGGTTGCCCTCCACCCGGTCGGCGAAGAAGCCCAGCGTGCGCCGCCCCTCGTCGCCGTCGCGCACGCGCTGCCCCTGGCGGGCCAGGCGCTGCGCGATCCAGGCCGGCAGTGCGGGCCGCTCGACCGGCTCCACGCGCAGCATCACGCCGGCCGCGTCGAGGGCCGCGTACCAGCCGCTCTTGAGCGCCGTGGCGTCCAGGCGCGGCAGCACGACGAGCACGAACACCCCCTCGGGGACCGACTCCACCAGCTGCTGCAGCGCCTGCGAGCCGTCCTTGCCCGGCTTGCCCGACGGGATGCGCAGCTCCACGAGCCGCTCGCTCGAAAACAGGCTCATCGACCGCGCCGCGCCCAGCACGCCGCTCCAGTCGAAGTGCGCGCCCGAGACGTGGAAGACCTCGCGCTCGGCGCATCCCCGCGCGCGCACCGCCGCGCGGATCGCATCGCACGCCTCCTGCACCAGCAGCGGCTCGTCGCCCAGCACCGTGTAGAGCGAGCGCAGGCCCCGCGCGAGATGGGTGTCGAGCTGCTCGAGTCGTAGCTGCATGGAGACGCTCGTCAGGGTGCCTGGCTGCCGCGTCGCGCGCCTCAGCCGCCAGGCAGGCGCACGCTGGCCAGTCGGCGCAGCACCTGGCCCACGATGTCGGCGCGCATCTCGCGCAGCTGCTGAGCCTCCTCGAGCTCCTTGGCGAGTGCGGCCGTCTCGCTGAAGCTCAGGTCACGCGCAAGCACGAGTTGCGCCGGGGCCGCGAGCACCGCGCCCTCGGGTGTGGCGAGCCGAAAGCCGAACTGCAGCCGCAGCTGCATCTCACGCACCTGGCCCGAGGTGGTGGAGGCCACGACGCTGCGGTCGGTGCGGTCCTGCAGCGCCACCAGCACCACCTGGGCCTGCGGCGGCGAGGCGACCACCTGCGCCACCTCCCGCAAGGCGCGGCGCAGCTCTTCGGCCAGTGGCGAGCGCGGCTCGAAGCCCTGCAGGGCAATGCGCGCAAAGGGCATGGGCTGCGGGCGGCGCAGCTGGAAGCCGCAGCCCGTCACGAGCGCAGCCGCTGCCGAAGCGGCCAGCGCGGCCGCGGCGCGCGGGCAGGCCAGGGCGCCCAGGCCGCCGAGGCTTCCCAGGCTGCCCAGCCCGATCAGGCTCCGCCGACGCATGGCTGCCGTGCCCGCAGGGCCTCAGGCCACCACGTTTACGAGCCGGCCGGGCACGACCACGATCTTGCGGATCGGGCGGCCTTCGGCAAAGCGCTGCACCTCGGGGCTGAGCGCGGCCTGCTGCTCCATCGCCTCGCGCGTGGCCTGCGCGGGCACGCGCAGCACGCCGCGGTGCTTGCCGTTGACCTGCAGCACGAGCTCGATCTCGTCTTGCACAAGCGCCGCCTCGTCCAGCTGCGGCCACGGCGCATCCAGCAGCCCGCCCTGCAGCGCCTCGAAGCCGAGCTCGCGCCACAGCACCCAGGTCAGGTGCGGGCAGGCGGGGTAGAGCGCGCGCAGCAGCACCGACGCGCCCTCGGCCAGCACGGCGGCGTCGCCCGGGCTGCCATCGGCCTCGAAGCCCTCCAGGGCGTTGAGCAGCTTCATGCAGCCCGACACCACGGTGTTGTACTGCATGCGCTCGTAGTCGTAGCTCACCTGGCGCAGCACCAGATGCACCTCGCGTCGCAGCGCCTGGGCCGCCGGGCGCAGCGGCGCGCTGGCCACTTCCACCGGGGCGGCGCCACGCAGCTGCGATGCGCGCTGCGCCGCAAAGCTCCACAGGCGGCGCAGGAAGCGATGCGCGCCCTCCACGCCCGCGTCGTTCCACTCCAGGGTCTGCTCCGGCGGCGAGGCGAACATCACGAACAGCCGCGCCGTGTCCGCGCCGAAGCGGTCGATGAGCTCCTGCGGGTCCACGCCGTTGTTCTTGGACTTGGACATCGTGCCCACGCCCTCGTAGTCCACCGGCGTGCCCGCGGGCAGCGGCCCCTTGGCGGCCTTGAGCTGCGCCCCCACCACCTTGCCCGAGGCGTCGTGGACGTTGTCGACCTCGTGCGGCCAGACGTACTCGATGCCGCCCTTGTCGCCGCGGCGCGAGTAGATGTGGTTGAG
>CAILKA010000645.1 GCA_903834645.1 uncultured beta proteobacterium | reverse complement strand
GCGGGTGCGTCAGCCAGTGGCGCAGCAGCCGGCTGCCCATGCCCGTGCGGCAGGTGTCCAGCAGCGACAGCAGGGTGGGCGTCTCCTCGCCGCGCAGCGTGCGCACGAGCTCGAGGTTGCGCACCGTGGCCGGCGGCAGCTCGAGCAGCTCACTGGCGCGCGCCACCTGCAGCCGCTGCACGTGGGCGAGGGCACGGCCCTGGGTGTGCTCGGCGTAGCCCAGGAGGGCGGCGGCCGCCGCATGCGCCAGCGTGAGCTCCTGCGCCTGGAAGGAGGCGAGCGAGGCCACCTGCAGCTGCGCGCACAGCTTGCGCACGCCCAGTGCCGGGTCGAACTGCCAGGGCGGCCGCGCCGTGAGGGCGGCGCGAATGGCCGCCAGCGCCTCGGGGGGCTCGCCTGCGGCATGCAGCACCTCGGCGGGCTCGAGCCGCGCCAGCCAGCCCGGCAGGTCGCGCTCGGCGCATTCGGTGAGACCAAGCTCTCCACTGGCCACGCTCAGCCACGCCAGCCCCCAGGCCGGGCCGTCGCGGCGGGTGGGGGTGGCGCGATGCAGCGCCAGCACGCGCGTGTCGGCACGCTCGGCGAGCAGTTCGCTGTCGGTCACGGTGCCGGGCGTGACCACGCGCACCACCTTGCGTTCCACCGGCCCCTTGGCCGTGGCCACGTCGCCCACCTGCTCGGCCACGGCCACCGACTCCCCGCACTTCAACAGCCGGGCCAGGTAGCTCTCCACCGCATGCACCGGCACGCCGGCCATCACCACCGGCTCGCCGGCAGACGCCCCGCGCGTGGTCAGCGTGATGTCCAGCAGCCGGTGCGCCTTGCGCGCGTCGTCGTAGAAGAGCTCGTAGAAATCCCCCATCCGGTAGAACAGGAGTGTGTCGGGGTGCTCGGCCTTGATGCGCAGGTACTGCGCCATCATGGGCGTGTGGGCGGAGAAGTCCGCCGCGGCGGCGGGCGAGGGGGGCGGGGCTGCAGGCATCGAGAAGACGATGTTAGGCGAGGTCTCTGCCGGGGAACGCCCGGGCGCCCGCACCCGGCAGGGCGGCCTCAGGAGAACCCGGCCACCGGATGCGGCACGTAGTGCGCCTCGAGCTCGGCGATGTCCTCGCCCGACAGCGTCAGAGACAGCGCCGCCACCGCCTCGTCGAGTTGCTCCAGGCGGGTCACCCCCACGATGGGCGCACTGACCCCGGGCTGGCGCAGCACCCAGGCCAGGGCCACGCGCGCCATGGGTACTTCCAGGCGCTGCGCCACGCGCTGCACCGCTTCCACGACACGCCGGTCGGCGGCCTCGGTGGCGGCATACAGCGTGCTGCCGTAGGCGTCGGTCTCGACGCGGGCGGTGCGCACGTCCCAGGGGCGTGCCAGCCGGCCACGGGCCAGAGGGCTCCAGGGGATGACGCCCACGCCCTGGTCGTGGCACAGCGGCATCGTCTCGCGCTCCTCCTCCCGGTACAGGAGGTTGAGGTGGTTCTGCATCGAGACGAAGGGCGTCCAGCCGTGGCGCCTGGCCACCTCCTGCGCCTTGGCGAACTTCCAGGCGTGCATCGACGAGGCACCCAGGTAGCGCGCCTTGCCCGCGCACACGACATCGTGCAGCGCCTCCATCGTCTCCTCGATCGGGGTGTGGGGATCCCAGCGATGGATCTGGTAGAGGTCCACGTGGTCCGTGCCCAGCCGCCTCAGGCTGGCGTCGATCTCGGCCAGGATGGCCTTGCGCGACAGCCCGGCGCCGTTCGGGCCGTCTCGCATGCGGCCCTGCACCTTGGTCGCGATCACGACCTCGTCGCGGCGCGCGAAGTCCAGCAGCGCGCGGCCGAGGATCTCCTCGCTCGTGCCGTCGGAGTAGACGTTGGCGGTGTCGAAGAAGCACAGGCCCAGGTCGAGCGCCCGCCGGATGAAGGGCCGGCTGGCCTCCTCGGGCAGGGTCCAGGGGTGGGCGCCGCGGTCAGGCACGCCGAAGCTCATGCACCCCAGGCACAGGCGCGAGATCTGCAGGCCAGTGCGGCCGAGGCGGGTGGTGGTCAAGTTGGGCATGGGGCAGGCAGGAGGAGTGCCCGGCTGTCAGCGCAGCTGCGCGAAGTAGTGGGCCAGATCGTCGATGTCACGGTCACTGTAGCCGCGCAGCACGCCGTTCATCTGCGTGTCGCGGCCCTGCGTCTTGTTGTCGCGGAACTCGCGCATCGATTGCGCGAGGTAGTCCCCACGCTGGCCCGCCAGGCGCGGCATCTGCTGCTGGCCCGCATAGTTCGGCAGGTGGCAGGTGCCACACAGGTTGCGCGAAGCCAGCGCCTCGCCGCGGCGAAACGCGGCTTCGTCCCGTGGCGCGGGCTCGCCACGCACGGCCTGGCGGCTGTAGTGATCGGACAGCGCCACGATCTCGGCATCGCTCACGCCGTCGAGCAGCCCCTTCATCGCGACGATCGGGCGCAGGCCCTCGCGGATGAGGATCAGCGTGTTCTCCAGGAACACCCTGGGTTGCCCGGCCAGCGACGGGCTCAGTGCCAGCGCCGAGTTGCCGTCAGCGCCGTGGCAGGCCGCGCACAGCGCCAGGCGCGCCGGCGCGGACGGGCCGCCGGCTGCCGGTGTCGCTGCGGTCTGCGCCTGGGCGGCGGCCATGCCCAGCACCATGAAAAAGGCCGCCGCCTGGCGGGCGACGGCCTGGACCTCGGGCACGGGCATGCTCAGCGTGCGTACGACACGCGGTAGATCGCACCGAGCTGCTCGTCGGAGATGAGCAGCGAGCCGTCGGGTTGCTGGTGGATGTAGGCGGGCCGGCCGTTGAAGGAGTCGTCCGGGTTGAGGAAACCGGTGAGGAACGGCGTGATCTTCGCATTGCGGCCGTCGGCATCAGCCGTCACCGCCACCACATCGAAACCCAGCTTCTTGGTGCGGTTCCAGGAGCCCTTGCGTGCCACGAACATGGCGTTCCGGTACTGCGCCGGGAACATGTTGCCGGTGTAGAACTTCAGGCCCATCACGGCGGCGTGCGGGCCCATGTTGGCCACCGGCAGCGTCACCCCGGAGCACGGGTTGGACTTGACGATGTCGCGGTCGGGCACCCCGCCTGCATGGCAGTAGGGGAAGCCGAAGTCCAGGCCCGTCTTGCTCATGCGGTTGAGCTCGTCGTCGGGCGTGTCGTCACCCATCCAGTCGCGGCCATGGTCGGTGAACCAGAGTTCCTTGGTGACCGGGTGCCAGTCGAATCCCACCGTGTTGCGCACCCCGCGGGCGATGACCTCCATGCCCGAGCCGTCGGCGTTGTAGCGGCGAATCTGCGCGTACTCCTGACCGGGGATGCAGATGTTGCACGGTGCGCCGAAGGGCACGTACAGCTTGCCGTCCGGACCGAAGGCGACGTACTTCCAGTTGTGGTGCTGCTCGGGCGGGAGGTTGAATGCCCGGGTCATGTCCACCGGCGCCACGTTGGGGTTGGTGGCGATGTTGTCGAAGCGCAGCACCTTGTCGATGGCGAACACGTACAGGGTGTTGCCGAGCATCGCCACGCCCGCGGGCTGGGTGAGCTTGTCGACGACCGTGCGCACGGTGCGCTGGCCGCCGTTGTCGCTGATCTCGTACACACGGCCAATGCCGCGCGTGCCCACATAGACCTTGCCGTTGTCGGCGCGGGCCATGGCGCGGCCGCCGGGCAGGCCATGCGCCCAGAGCTCGAGCTTGAAGCCTGCGGGTACCTTGAGCTTGTCCAGCGCGATCTGCTCGGGCGGCGTGACGGTGAGCTTGCCGGCCAGCGGCGCGAGCGTGGAGCGGGCCTGATCCGGTGCACGGCCCTGTTGCCAGGCGAGTTGCACCGGCGCGGTCACCACCGCCGAGACGGTGGGCGGCGCAGGCGGCTGCGAAGCGCAGCCTGCGAGGATGGCAGCGACGGCGGCAAGTGCGACCAGCACGCCTGGTCGGCGTGCGGAGGTCTGGCGGCGGGTTTGCAAGGCGGTCTCCTCAATCGTGGTTCGAGAGCCCATTGTCGGCATGCCCACCCGGCTGCTCCTGCGAGACGGGAGGCAGCCCCTTCCTGGCGCTCGGGCTTTGCTAGGGGTTTCCCCTGCGCTCGCGTCGGGTGCTGCGAGGGTGCGTCTCCGATTCGGCTGTACGCTGGACGCATGACCGTCCTTCGCAAGCCGGGCCCCGGGCCCGCCGCCCGCCCCGGCATCCTCCTCACCGGCTTCGAGCCCTTCGGGGGCGACACGCTGAACCCGAGCGGGCTCATCTGCCGGGCGCTGCACGGGCAGCGCGTGGCGCATGCGAGCGTGCATGCGGTGGAGCTGCCCTGCGTGTTCGGCCGCGCACTGCAGGCGCTCGACGAGGCGTTGGCCGCCACCTCTCCGGTGCTCGTGCTCGCGCTTGGGCTCGCCGCTGGCCGACGCGAGATCTGCGTGGAGCGCGTGGCGATCAATGTCGACGATGCGCGCATCCCCGACAACGCCGGCGCGCAGCCGGTGGACGTGCCGGTGGTCGAGGGTGCCCCGGCCGCCTGGTTCAGCACACTGCCGGTGAAGGCCATCGTCGCAGCGCTAGGCAAGGCCGGCCTGCCCGCCGCGGTGTCTCAAACGGCAGGCACGTTCGTGTGCAACCACGTCTTCTACGGGTTGCAGCATCGGCTTGCCGGATCGGGCGTGCGCAGCGGCTTCGTGCATGTGCCGCTGATGGACACCCTGGCGCCTGCCTACCCGGGTCTGCCCACGCTGCCGCTGGAGGACCTGGTGCGTGGCGTGCGGATCGCGCTGGAGGTGGCCTTGACTCACGAAGGCGGTGACCTGCAGCTCGCGGCAGGGTCGGTGGCCTGACGCACCGGCGCCGCTACAGTGCTGCTCCCGCCCGAAGCGCGCACCAGCTCGATGACCACCCGTCACCCTGTGGATTCCTATCGTTGCAGCCCGAGGTGCGTGGTGGCCGTCGCATGCGTGCTGTCGGCGCTGGCCTCCTGGCCTGCCCGCGCCCAGGACGCCCGGCCGGGCCAGCCGCAGGAGCGTGCAGGCGCTCCCGCTGCCGTCGAAGGTGGCACGGTGCCGCGTGATGATGCGGGGCGGGAACGTTTCGTCATCACCGCCAGCGGTGCGCAGCGGCGGATCTTCGACACCCCCTATGCGGTCGGTACCGTCGACGCCGACGAGTTGCGCGCGGCCGGCCCGATGGTGAACTTGTCCGAGGCGATCGGGCGTGTGCCCGGGCTGGTGGCCAGCAACCGCCACAACTACGCGCAGGACCTGCAGATCAACTCACGCGGCTTCGGTGCGCGCGCGAGTTTCGGCGTGCGCGGCGTGCGCCTGGTGGCCGACGGCATTCCCGCCTCCGGGCCTGACGGTCAGGGCCAGGTCTCGCACTTCGATCTCGCCGGTGCGCAGCGCATCGAGGTCTTGCGCGGTCCGTTCTCCGCGCTGTATGGCAGCAGCTCCGGGGGGGTGATCTCGCTCGTGAGCGCGGCACCCACCGAGCGGCGCCTCGGCGTGGACGGCGACGTGGGCAGCGGCGGCATGCTGCAGAGCCGCTATGCGCTCGAGTTGCCCCTGCCCGGTGGCTACAGCGTGCGCGCCCAGCTCGGTGCGTTGCGCACCGAGGGTGTGCGGCCCCAGTCGTCGGCCGAGCGGCTGCTGGCCAGCGCGCGACTGGGGTGGGACGGTCCTGCCGACCGCGTGGTGGTCACGATCAACGCGCTGGACCAGCCCGCGCTGGACCCGCTGGGCCTGACCCGCGCACAGTTCGAACAGAACCCGCGCCAGACGGTGACGCTGGCCCTGCCGCAGGATGCGCCGGGCCAGGCCGACCGCTTCAACACCCGCAAGGACACGCGCCAGGAGCAAGCCGGCCTGCACTGGCGCCACCGTTTTGTCGGTGAAGGCGCGCTGCGCGAGAGCCTGGTGACCCTCTACGGCGGCCAGCGCGCCGTGACGCAGTGGCAGGCCATCCCGGTGGCCACGCAGTTCAACGCCGCCAACCCCGTGCTCACCGAGCGCCACCCCGGCGGCGTGATCGATTTCGAGCGCCTGTACGCCGGCCTCGATGCGCGGCTGGTCTGGCGCTGGACGCTGCCCGGTGAGCGGGCGCTGCAACTCGTGGCGGGCGCTGCGCTCGACCGCAGCGACGAGGACCGACGCGGCTACGAGAACTTCATCGGCACGGGTGCCGCGCAGCTGCTTGGAGTCACGGGGCGGCTGCGGCGCGACGAGCGCAACGTGGCCCAGACGCGCGACGCCTACGCCCAGGCCGAGCTCGAGCTGGCTCCCGCCTGGACGGGCACCCTGGGCGTGCGCACCGGGCGCCTGAGCTTCGACTCCACCGACCGTTACATCGTGGGCGGCAATGCTGACGACTCCGGCGCGCTGGCTTACCGCTGGACATCACCCGTGGCGGCGCTGCAGTGGCGCGTCGCCTCGGGGTTGAACCTCTACGTCAGTGCGGCAGAGGGCTTCGAGTCGCCGACCTTCTCCGAACTCGCCTACCGCCCCGACGGCCTGCCCGGCTTCAACCTGGGCCTGCGCCCGCAGCAGAGCCGCCAGGTGGAGTTCGGCGCGAAGTGGCGCAACCCGGGCCTGGGCGCGACGGCGGAGCTGGCCGTCTTCGATGCGCGCACCGAAGACGAGATCGGCGTGGCGACCAACCGGGGCGGGCGCACCACCTTTCGCAATGTCGGGCGCACGCAGCGCAATGGCTGGGAGCTCTCGCTGGCCTGGCAGATCGCGCCCGCCTGGCGGGCCCAGCTGGCGGCCTCGCGCCTCGATGCCCACTATGTGGACGGCTTCACCGTCTGCCGGGTCGTGCCCTGCACCACGCCCGATCTGCCGGTGGCCGCCGGCAACCGCATCGCCGGGACGCTCGCGCGCACGGGCTACGCCGAGCTCGCCTGGCGGCCCCGTGCCCATGGCGAGATCGCGCTGGAGGCGCGAGGCCAGTCCCGGTTGCCGGTCAACGATGTCAACAGCGACTTCGCCGCCGGCTTCGGGCTGCTGGCGCTGCGCGCCCGTGCACGCATCCCTCTCGACATTGGCTGGCTCGAGCTACTCGCGCGCATCGACAACCTCGCCAACCGCAGTGTGGCGGCCAGCGTGATCGTCAACGAGGGCAACGCGCGCTTCTTCGAGCCCGCCCCGGGGCGCAGCCTGCTGCTGTCGGCGCGCTGGTCGCAGCGCTTCTAGCGCCGCCGACGCGCCTACTTCGCGAGCATGCCCCAGGCCTTGAGCCGCTCCGAGGCATAGCGGGCCGAGTCGCCCCCTGGGTTGGCGCGCAGGAAGACCGTGAACTGCTGGCCCGCCGCCTGCCGGCGGCCCATGCCCTCGAAGGCCACGCCCTTGAGGAAGACGATGCCCGGGTCCCCGGGCAGCACGCGGTCGAAGGCTTCGAGTTCGGCCAGCGCGCCGGAGGGGTCGCGCAGGCCGAGCTTCAGGGTGGCCGCGAGCTTCATGGCCTGCGCCTCCTGGGGGTAGGCCTCGCG
>CAILKA010000644.1 GCA_903834645.1 uncultured beta proteobacterium | reverse complement strand
GGGATCACGGCCAGGCAGCTGTTGGTGTCGCCCAGCACCAGCAGGGCCTCGGGCTGCACCTGCGCCAGCACCTGGTTGACGGCGATGATCATGTTGCCGATGGTGTGGATGGCGTCCACCCCGCCTTCGGCGCTGTTCAGGAAATGGTCGGGCTTGCGTACGCCCAGGTCGTCGAAGAAGACCTGGTTGAGCTCGTAGTCGTAGTTCTGACCCGTATGCACGAGCACGTGTTCGCAGTGCTCGTCGAGCTTGGCCAGCACCCGCGACAACCGGATGATCTCCGGCCGGGTGCCCACCACCGACATCACCTTGAGCTTCTTCATGGCTTGGGTGCTCACGGCTTGACCTTCATCGCGATGGTGTCCGGCCGGGCGCGGTCGAAGATCTCGTTGGCCCACAGCATGACGATCAGCTCGTCTTCGCCCACGTTGGTGATGTTGTGCGTCCAGCCCGGAACGGTCTCGACGATCGTGCCTTCACCCCCGCGGGTGACGAGGGTGTGTACGTGGCCGCTCACGATGTGCCGGAACCCGAACTCAGCCGTGCCCCGGATAACGAGGAACTTCTCGGTCTTGCTGTGGTGGTAGTGCTCGCCTCGCGTGACGCCCGGATGCGCGGTGAAGTAGGAGAACTGCCCGCAATCGGGCGTCTTGAGCATCTCCACGAAGGCTCCGCGGGGGTCTTCGTGCCGGGGAACCTGGTAGGCGAAGGATTCGGGCGGCAAGTGGCTGATGTAAGTGGAATGGAGCGCCCGCACGAGCCCTGTTCCGACCCGGTCGGTGAGCAGCGACTGCCGGCTGGCGGCGAAGCCACGGATGGTCTCGGCAACCTCGCCCACCGTGGTGGCATAGACCGGCCCGACCTGCAGGAACCCGCCAGGCTGGGAGCCGTCGAGCAGCTCGACGAAGGCCTGCAGCACGTCATCGACGTAGAGCAGCTTGAGCGGGGCGAGTGGGTCGTTGACGGTGATGGGCTGGCCGCGGGCGATGTTGTGGCAGAAGGTGGCCACAGCCGAGTTGTAGTTCGGCCGAGCCCACTTGCCGAACACGTTGGTCAGCCGGAACAGGTACACAGGCGCGCCGCTTTGGCCGGCGTACGCAAGCAGCGCCTCCTCGGCTGAGCGCTTGCTCGCGCCATAGGCGTTGTCCAGCTCGGCCTGGATGGAGGATGCGAACACCACGGGCGTAGCCCGCCCGCGCAGCGCCTCGCACAGCGCCTGGGTGAGGCCGCTGTTGCCGTGCGTGAACTCGCTCGGATCCTGCGGGCGGTTCACGCCCGCGAGGTGGAAGACGAAATCCGCCGCTCGCAGTTGCGCAGCGAACTCGGCCGGATCGGTGCTGCGCGTGATGCAGCCGATGTCGCGGTGGCCCAGCTCCTGGAGCCGGACCCTCAGGTTCTTGCCGATGAACCCATCGGCGCCGGTGACAACGATCCGCATGGGTCAGTCTTCCGCGGCTGCAGGCTCGCCCCGGGCGATGCGCTGCATGAAATCCAGCTTGAGCAGAAGCTGCTTCATGCCTTCAGTGTCCAGCCGCTCGGTGTTGTGGGAGTTGTAATCCTCCGCCTGGCTGATGCGCTCCTCGCCCTGCTCGAAGAACTTCGAGTAGTTGAGGTCTCGTCCGTCAGGCGGCACACGG
>CAILKA010000643.1 GCA_903834645.1 uncultured beta proteobacterium | reverse complement strand
GGTGCAGGACGCGGTCGACCGCAAGCTCGACCGTCACCTCTTCAACGAGGCCTACCTGATGCACACCAGCACCAGCCCGCAGTACGCCATCATCGCCAGCTGCGACGTGGCGGCGGCGATGATGGAAGCTCCGGGTGGCCCGGCGCTGGTGGAGGAGAGCATCAGCGAGTCGATGGACTTCCGCCGCGCCATGCGCAAGGTCGACAAGGAGTACGGGCGCGACTGGTGGTTCAAGGTCTGGGGCCCGGACAAGCTCGTGGCCGAAGGCATCGGGCGCCAGGCCGACTGGACGCTGCGCGCGGGCGACAAGTGGCACGGCTTCGGCGACCTGGCCGAGGGCTTCAACCTGCTCGATTCCGTCAAGAGCACGGTCATCACGCCGGGGCTGGACGTGTCGGGGCGTTTCGCCAAGACCGGCATCCCCGCGGCAGTCGTCACGAAGTACCTGGCCGAGCACGGCGTGGTGGTGGAGAAGACGGGCCTGTACTCCTTCTTCATCATGTTCACCATCGGCATCACCAAGGGCCGCTGGAACACGCTGCTCACTGCGCTGCAGCAGTTCAAGGACGACTACGACAAGAACCAGCCCATGTGGCGCGCGCTGCCGGAGTTCTGCGCCGCGCACCCGCGCTATGAACGCACGGGGCTGCGCGAGCTGTGCCAGTCGATCCACGAGACCTACGCCAAGGGTGACATCGCCCGCCTCGTAACCGACATGTACCTGTCGGACGTGCACCCGGCCATGAAGCCTTCGGACGCCTTTGCCTCGATCGCGCGCGGCCAGACCGAGCGCGTGCCCATCGACGCTCTCGAGGGCCGCATCACGACGGCGATGCTCACGCCCTATCCGCCGGGGATCCCGCTGCTGATCCCGGGCGAGCGCTTCAACAAGCGCATCGTCGACTACCTGAAGTTCACGCGCACCTTCAACGCGCGCTTCCCGGGCTTCGACACCGACGTGCACGGCCTCGTGGCCGACGAGAGCGAGGACGACGCGGCGGCGCCGCGCTACTGCGTGGACTGCGTGAAGGCCTGAGCGGCCCCCGTCGGGCCGGCGGCTCAGCCTTCCTCGGCCATGCCTCCGGCCGACTGGCTGAAGCCGCCGTCGACGTAGGTCACCTCGGCGGTGACGCCGGCGGCCAGGTCGGACAGCAGGAAGGCGGCGACGTTGCCCACGTCCTCGATGGTCACGTTGCGCCGGATCGGCGCCTCGCGGGCGACCACGTCGAGGATCTTGCCGAAGCCCTTGATGCCCGAGGCCGCCAGCGTCTTGATGGGGCCGGCGGAGATCGCGTTCACGCGCACCCCCTTGGGCCCGAGGCTGCCGGCAAGGTAGCGCACGCTCGACTCGAGCGAGGCCTTGGCCAGGCCCATCGTGTTGTAGCCCGGCACGATGCGCAGCGAGCCCAGGTAGGTGAGGGTGAGCAGCGCCGCACCGGGATTGAGTCGCGTGGCAGCGGCCTTGGCCATGGCGGGGAAGCTGTAGGCCGAGATGTCGTGCGCGATGCGAAAGGCCTCGCGCGACAGGCCGTCCAGGAAGTCTCCGGCGATGGCCTCGCGCGGCGCATAGCCGATCGAGTGGACGAAGCCATCGAAGGTGGGCCAGTGCGTGCCGAGTTGCTCGAACAGGCGCGCGATCTGCGCATCGTCGCCCACGTCGCACTCGAACGTGAGGGAGGAGCCGAACTCGGCGGCAAACTCGGCGATGCGATCCTTGAAGCGCTCGCCCTGGTAGCTGAAGGCCAGCTCTGCGCCCTCCCGGTGGCAGGCTCGGGCGATGCCGTAGGCGATCGAGCGGTGGTTCAGCACGCCCGTGATGAGCAGGCGCTTGCCGGCGAGAAATCCCATGGTCGACTCCGGATGAAGCCCCGGATTGTTCCACGCCCGGCACGAAGCTGCGTGCGACCGTTGCCGGCCAGCAATCGGCGGCTTATAATCCGTGTTTCGCTAAAAGTCGAGTGGGCGGATTCTTCCAGCCCATTTTTTTTGGGCGAGAAGATTCGAGGGTAGCAAAGAACGTGCAAGGCATGCAGGGCTCGCAGATTCACTGGCAGGCGTCGATCGAGCGCACCGTCACCGCACTGGGTTACGACCTGGTGGAGGTGGAGCGTGCGCCGCGCGGCCTGCTGCGTGTGAGCATCGACCGCGTGCCTGGCCATGCCTACCCGTCCGAGCGCGGTGCCGGCGAGTTCGTGACGATCGACGACTGCGAGGTCGTGACGCGCCAGCTGCAGCTGGCGCTCGAGGTCGACGGCGTCGAATACGAGCGGCTGGAGGTGTCTTCGCCCGGTGTCGACCGTCCGCTGAAGCGGCCGGCCGACTGGGAGCGCTTCTCCGGCCAGGACATCGAGCTCACGCTGAAGCTTCCCTTCAAGGGGCGCAAGCACTGGCGCGGCACCCTCGGGCGCACGCAGCAGGGCTACACGCTCGTGCTGCCGCCGGGCTCGAGCGCGGCGGCCGGCGAAGACGGAGGCGAGCTCGTCTTCACGCTGGAGGAGGTGCGCGATGCGCGCCTCGTGCCGGTGATCGATTTCAAGGGCCGTGCGCGCGGTCCCGGGGTTGAGGAAAGGTCTGGAAAGCGATGAACCGCGAATTGCTGATGCTGGTGGATGCCATCTCGCGCGAGAAGACGGTGGAGCGGGAGGTCGTGTTCGGCGCCGTCGAGGCGGCGCTCGCCTCGGCCACCAAGAAGCTGCACGGCGGCGAGGTGGATATCCGCGTCGCCGTGGACCGCGACACCGGCGACTACGAGACCTTCCGCCGCTGGCATGTGGTGCCCAACGAGGCTGGCCTGCAGATCCCGGACGCCGAGATGCTGCTGTTCGAGGCCCAGGAGCAGATTTCCGACATCGAGTCCGGAGACTACATCGAGGAGCCCGTCGATTCGGTGCCCATCGGCCGCATCGGTGCGCAGGCTGCCAAGCAGGTGATCCTGCAGAAGATCCGCGACGCCGAGCGCGAGCAGCTGCTCAACGACTTCCTGTCGCGCGGCGACAAGGTTTTCGTGGGCACGGTCAAGCGCCTGGACAAGGGTGACCTGATCATCGAGAGCGGGCGCGTCGAGGGACGCCTCAAGCGCAGCGAGATGATCCCCAAGGAGAACCTGCGCACCGGCGACCGCGTGCGTGCCTACATCGCCGGCATCGATCCGACGCAGCGCGGCGCGCAGATCATGCTGTCGCGCAGCTCGCCGGACTTCATGAAGGAGCTCTTCGCGCAGGAGG
>CAILKA010000642.1 GCA_903834645.1 uncultured beta proteobacterium | reverse complement strand
TCGGAATTGCGCTGACACAAGGGATGGCGCCGCGCCGAATGGCAGCACCCCTGGTGCCGGTCCATCATGAGTTCACCTTGAACCGAAGGAGTACTACATGGCAACCGGACTCGAGCTCGCCAACCCGTTCGCACTGATGATGAACCCGGAGGGCGTGATCCAGGCGATGGAACGCTCCGAGCGCCTGGCGCGCCTGAAGGCGCGTGTGTGCCGTCCGCTCGATCGGCCGTTGATTCCGCGTACGCAGGATTCGAACCTGGCCGCCTACGACGCACAGATCGATGCTCAGCTGGAGGCAGCGGGCCAGGACGAGGAAGGCAGCGATCTGCCTTAAAGCGCTACGATGTATATTATGTCAACTGACTGAGAAACCCGGGTGCCGGACGACTCCGGTCGAATCACCCGTCGCTCTCAGAACAGTCCGACGACCCGGCCCTCGTCGTCCAGGTCGATCTGCTCAGCCGCCGGCACCTTCGGCAGCCCAGGCATCGTCATGATGTCCCCGCAGATCATCACGACGAATTCCGCACCTGCGGCCAGACGCACCTCTCGAACGGTCACGGTGTGACCGGTCGGTGCTCCGAGCGCCTTCGGGTCGGTCGAGAAGCTGTACTGCGTTTTTGCCACACACACCGGCAGGTGTCCGTAGCCGCTGTCCTGCAGTTGCTGGATCTGGGCCCGGACGTCGGCCGAGGCCGTGATGCCGGCCGCGCCGTAGACGTCGGTGGCGATCTTCCTCATCTTCTCCCACAGGGCGTCCCCGTCCTCGTAGACGAAGCGCAACGCGGAAGGCTGCTCGCACAGGCTCACCACCGCGCGCGCCACGTCGGCCGCTCCGGAGCCGCCCTCTGCCCAGTGGCGGGCCGTGAGCACCGGCACGCCCAGCGCGCCGATCTGCTCGCGCAGCAGCCCATGCTCGGCCTCGGTGTCCTGGATGAAGTGGTTGACGCTGACGACACACGGCAAGCCGTAGCGCTGCGTCACGTTCTCCACATGGCGCCGCAGGTTGGCCAGACCCTTCGATAACGCCTCGACGTTCTCGCGCCCGAGCTCACCCAGCGCCACACCGCCGTGGTACTTCAGCGCGCGCACCGTGGCGACGATCACCGCCGCCTGCGGCCGCAGGCCCGACTTGCGGCACTTGATGTCGACGAACTTCTCCGCGCCCAGGTCGGCGCCGAATCCTGCTTCCGTGACCACGTAGTCGGCCAGCTTGAGCGCCGTGCGCGTGGCCAGCACCGAGTTGCACCCGTGCGCGATGTTGGCAAAGGGCCCTCCGTGCAGGATCGCCGGGTTGTTCTCCAGCGTCTGCACGAGGTTCGGAGCGAGAGCGTCCTTGAGCAGCACTGCCATCGCGCCGTGCACCTTGAGGTCGGCCGCGCGCACGGGCCGGCGGTCGCGCGTCTGCGCCACCACGATGCGGCCCAGCCGCTCCTTGAGGTCCTTGAGCGAAGTGGCCAGGCACAGGATCGCCATCACCTCGGACGCGACGACGATGTCGAATCCGTCCTCGCGCGGGTAGCCGTTGCCGGGCCCGCCCAGGCCGACGGTAAGGCGGCGCAAGGCCCGGTCGTTCATGTCGACGACCCGGCGCCAGCTGATGCGGCGCACGTCGATGTCGAGTGCGTTGCCGTGGTGCACGTGGTTGTCGAGGGCCGCCGCCAGGAGGTTGTTGGCCAGTGCGATGGCGTTGAAGTCGCCGGTGAAGTGCAGGTTGATGTCTTCCATCGGAACCACCTGCGCCCGCCCTCCTCCTGCAGCCCCACCCTTCATGCCGAACACAGGCCCGAGAGACGGCTCGCGCAGCGCCACGACCGCGCGCTTGCCGATGTGGTTCAAGGCGTCGCCCAGGCCCACCGTGGTCGTGGTCTTGCCCTCTCCTGCCGGCGTGGGGCTGATGGCGGTCACCAGCACGAGCTTGCCGTCGGGGCGGTCCTGCAATGAGTCAATGAAGGGCAGCGCGATCTTGGCCTTGTGGTGGCCGTACGGGATCAGGTGCGCGTCATCGATCCCCAGGCGGTCACGGGCGAGCTCGGTGATGCGGCGCAGGCTCGCCTGCTGGGCGATTTCAATGTCGCTGAGGGGCACGGGATCCTCCGGTGGGCGCTGTACAGGGCGGCATTGTGAGGGTTGAGGCTGCCTCACAATCGTCTTGCATGTCTGGTCAGACCTCGCTTTTCGATCCCATGCCCGGGCCCAGCCCGGAGCAGCCCGGCCCGGAAGGGCCCGCCTCGGGCCGTGTCGGCGCCGCGCCTGTCTCCGAGGACTGGCGGGATCTGGCCGAGCGCCTTCGAGCACGCTGGGGCGATCGCCTGCACCTGGGCACCTCGTCGTGGCACTTCCCAGGTTGGGCCGGGCTCGTCTACGACCGGACGGCTCCCGCGCCCTGGCTCTCGCGCCATGGCCTGGCGCCCTATGCAAAGCACCCTCTCCTGCGCACCGTCAGCCTCGACCGCACGTTCTACCGGCCGGCGTCGCCCAGCACCCTGGCAGCCCTCGCTGCCCAGGTTCCCAAGGGCTTTCGCTTCGTCGTCAAGGCCCCTGCCCTGGTCACCGACGCCAGCGTGCGCGAGGCCGGGCAGGGCCGCCCCTCACGCGCCAACCCAGGCTTCCTCGACCCCGATACGACGCTGGCAGCCGCTGTTCAGCCTGCCCTGGAGGGCTTGGGTGAGAGCCTGGGTGTGCTCGTGTTCCAGCTGTCTCCCCTGCCGCCAGCCTGGGTGCTCGATCACGCGCAGCTGCACGAACGGCTGGAGCGGCTGTGGTCCGCGGTTGTCCCTGCACTGCCCGAGGGAGTCACGGCAGGGCTCGAATTGCGTGACCCCGCGCTGCTCACCCCGCGCATGGCAGCCCAGCTCAAGGCTCACCGGGTGCGCTACGTGCTCGGCCTGCACGACCGGATGCCCGGAGCTGAGGCGCAGCTCGACATGCTACGCGCCACCTGGCCCGGGGACTTCGTGTGCCGCTGGAACCTGCAGCGCGGCCTGGCCTACCAGCAGGCCTACGATCGCTTCGCGCCGTTCGACCGCCTGCAGGCCCCCGACCCCGGCACCCGCGCCGCCGTGGCCCGCGTGGTCGCCGCCACGCTCGATGCCGGGCACCGCGCATTCGTCACCATCAACAACAAGGCCGAGGGCTCGGCTCCGTTGTCGGTGGTCGAACTGGCGCGCGTCCTGGCCGCCTGAGCCCGTTCAGGGGCGAGCCGAGAGCGTGTTCTCGCGCGCCAGCGCGATCGCTTCGGACAGCACCGATCGGTCCCCCACGTGGTTGGCCAGGATCAGCACGAGCTTGGCGAGCATCGTGTCGGCCTGCTCGTCGCTCAGGTCACGCTGGCTCGCGATCAGCTCGGCGTAGAAGGTGTCGGGGTCGGGGATCCGGGGTTCGCGGTGCAGGGGCATGGCGTCGGGGCTCTGCGGTTCAGGCCAGCTTGAGGGCGCGGCACATCGCCTGGCGCACCTGCTCCTCGTCGAAGGTGCGCCAGCGCGCGGCCACGTGCTGGTCGGGGCGGACCAGGTACACGGTGCCAGGCCGGCCGTCGTAGCGCTGGGTGAGCAGGCCGCGGGCATCGTCGACGTCGCGGCCGACCTCGAGCACATCGGCCGTCAGGCCACCTGCGCGCACCGGCCGGGCAGGCCCGAAGCTCAGCAGCGTGAAGCCCCGTCCGAGCTGCTCGAGCAGCCAACCTTCCTGCCCTGCCCTCACGATGGGCGCATCCGCGCACGGTGCGCCCGGATGCATGCGCCCGGCAAAGGGCTTGGCGTCAGGTGTGTTGAGGGATGAGCCGACATAAGGCGTGGGCGTCGACAGCCGCCCGCTGTTGACGAGCGGGCGCGCGAAGGGCTCGGTGCGCGCGAGCTCGAGCACCGCGTTTCGCAGCCGCAGCGACGCCCGGCTCTTGGGCGTGATGAAGTCGGTGGCGCGCGTGGAGTGGCCGATGTTGTCGTCAGCTGCTGCGGCCCGTTCCTCGTGGAACGTGTCGAGCAGCGACTGCGGCGCAGCCCCTGCCAGCACCGCCTGCAGCTTCCAGCCCAGGTTGTCGCAGTCCTGCACACCCGAATTCGCGCCGCGCGCGCCAAAGGGCGAGACCTGATGCGCGGCGTCGCCGCTGAAGATCACGCGCCCGTGGCGGAAGGCGTCGATGCGCCGGCAGGCGAACTGGTAGACCGACACCCATTCGAGTTCGAACTCGACATCGGGCCCGAGCATGGCCTGGATGCGCGGGATCACCTTCTCGGGCTGCTTCTCCTCGGCCGGATCGGCGTCCCAGCCGAGCTGGAAGTCGATGCGCCAGACGTTGTCGCACTCCTTGTGGAGCAGCACGCTCTGGTTGCGATGGAAAGGCGGGTCGAACCAGAACCAGCGCTCGGTCGGGAAGTCGGCCTTCATCACGACGTCGGCGATCAGGAAGCGGTCCTGGAAGAACTGGCCGCTGAAGTCTGCGCCGAGCATGCGCCGTACATCGCTGTTGGCGCCGTCGGCGGCGATCACCCATTGCGCTTGCATCGCAAACGCCCCGTCGGGTGTTTCCACCGTCAGCGACACATGGTCGTCGTGAGGCTGCACGGCCACCACCTTGTGCTTCCAGCGCAAATCCACGCGCGCCGAGGCCTCGCAGGCACGCACGAGGCGCTCCTCCAGGTGGTATTGCTGGAGGTTGATCATCGCCGGCATCTTGTGATCGGCCTCGGGCAACAGATCGAAGGCGTAGGCGAGCTCGTCGCGGAAGTACACCTTCCCCACCTTCCACTGCACGCCCTGCTCGACGCAGGCTTCGCCGATCCCCAGCCGATCCCAGATCTCGAGCGTGCGCTTGGCGTAGCACACCGCTCGCGAGCCCACGCTCACGGTGTTGTTGTCGTCCAGGACCACGGTGGGCACGCCACGGCTGGCCAGATCGAGCGCCTGCGTGAGGCCCACCGGGCCGGCGCCGACGATCACCACCGGATGGCGCGTGGACACGCCGGCGCGCTGCTCGTCGCTGATCCGGTAGTCGAACTGCGGGAAGGTGTAGGTCTGGAGCATCTTCGGTCAGCCGCAGGTACAAAGCTGCCGGCAGCCGCCGGGCTGCCAGGAGCAGTCTCAGGCGCTCTCGGCGGTCGCCTTCTCGTGCATCCACGCCGCGTGCCGCGGCGCCCGCCGCGTCCGGCTCCACTCCTCGAGCATCTCCCACTTCACCTCGTCCAGGCGCCGGTACTGGTCGGGCGTTCCCACGTCCACGGCAAGTTCCAGCCGATGGCCATTGGGGTCGAAGAAATAGATGCTCCGAAAGATGGTGTGGTCGGTCGGGCCCACGACCGGCACGCCGGCGGCCACCAGGCGCGCCTTCGTCTCCTCCAGGTCCTCGAGGCTGTCGACCTTGAAGGCGATGTGTTGCACCCACTCGGGCGTGTTCGGATCCTTGCCCTGGGCGGGTGAGTGGGGCAGTTCGAAGAAGGCGAGCACGTTGCCGTGCCCGGCGTCCATGAACACGTGCATGTAGGGGTCTGGCGCGCCGGTGGAGGGAACCCGGTCCTCGGCGATCGCGAGCACGAACTCCATGTTCAGGTGCCGCCGGTACCACTCGACGGTCTCCTTCGCGTCCCGGCAGCGGTAGGCCACATGGTGGATGCGGTCGATCTTCATCGGCAGGCTCCTCTTTGCTCCAGGCTCTTCGGTCGATCCTAACGGACGCGCACCTCGCGCGCGGGCAGAACCGTACCGGTGCACTCTCCCATCCCGATGCGCGCAGCGCCTGGCCGCTCGCACCAGCCACGCAGGCTCACGAGGTCGCCATCTTCGAGGAACACCCGCTGCTCCCCGCTCGGCAGCGTCAACGGTTGCTTGCCGCCGCCCGTCAGCTCGATCAAGGCTCCCGCCTCCTGTGGCGTGGGCCCGGACAGCGTGCCGCTGCCCAGGAGGTCGCCAGGCTGCAGGTTGCAGCCGTTCACGGTGTGGTGTGCCACGAGCTGGGCCAACGTCCAGTAGGCGTGTCGGTAGCTGGTGCGGCAGATGGCCGCGGCGCCGTGCCCCGCCTCACGCATGCGCGGCGTCTGCAGCGCCACCTCGAGCCGGATGTCCAGGGCCCCGCCCTCGCGGTTGACGGCGCTGTCGAGGTAGGGCAGCGGCTGCGGATCGTCTGCCGGCCGTGTGAACGGCAGCCGATAGGGCGCAAGGGCCTCGAGGGTCACGATCCAGGGCGAGACAGTGGTGGCGAAGCTCTTGGCCAGGAACGGGCCCAGCGGCTGGTACTCCCAGGCCTGAATGTCCCGGGCCGACCAGTCGTTGAGCAGGCACAGGCCGAAGACGTGCGACTCGGCCGCGTCAATCGGGATCGACTCGCCCAGGGCGTTGCCCGCTCCCATGAAGATGCCCAGCTCCAGTTCGATGTCCAGCCGCTTGCACGGGCCAACGCTGGGCTGCGCCGCGCCGGGCGGCATCGTCTGGCCCACGGGCCGGTGGAAGCCCTGCCCCGAGACGACGATGCTCGAGGAGCGCCCGTGGTAGCCAATCGGCACCCACTTGTAGTTGGGCAGCAGCGGGTTGTCGGGCCTGAAGAGCCGCCCGATCTGCGTGGCGTGGTGGATGGAGGTGTAGAAGTCCGTGTAGTCGCCGATGTGCGCCGGCACGTCGTACTCGGCCTGGGCCTGAGGCACGAGCAGCGGCTCGATGGCTGCCTGCAGGCGCGAACCCACACGCAGGGCGCGCGACAGCGCCAGGCGCAGGGCGCTCCACGCCACCGGGCCCAGCGCCATCAGCGCGTTGAGCTTGGTCTGCGACCCTGCCAGCGCGGCCCGCTGCGCCTCACCGTCGAGCACCCCTGCTGATGCCAGCGCAGACAAGTCGACGATCTGGTCGCCCAGAGCCACGCCCCCCCGGAAGCTCTCGCTGCTGCCGCGGCGACGGAACACGGCAAACGGCAGGTTCTGGACCGGAAAGTCACAGTCCGGAGCCTGTGCCGAGGCCAGCCAGCTGCTCAGCCCGGGGTCATGGGTCTCGTTGAGCATCGCGCGCCCCTGGTGGCTACCAGCTTCCCACGTTGGGCATCGAGGTCCAGGGCTCGGCGGGCGGGCGCGCGCCACCCTTGTTCAGGAGCTCGATGGAGATGCCGTCGGGCGAGCGCACGAAGGCCATACGCCCGTCGCGTGGCGGGCGGCTGATCGTCACACCGTGGTCCATCAGTCGCTGGCAGGTGGCGTAGATGTCGTCCACCGCATAGGCCACGTGCCCGAAGTTGCGCCCGCCCGTGTAGGTCTCGGCTGTGCCATCAGGGGCCGGCCAGTTGTAGGTCAGCTCGATCTGCGCCTCGTGGTTGCCCGCTGCTGCGAGGAAGACGAGCGTGTAGCGCCCAGCCTCGTGATCGCGCCGCGACAGGACCTCCAGCCCGAGCGCGTCACGGTAAAAGTGCAGGGAGGCCTCGATGTCGGTCACTCGGACCATGGTGTGCAAGTAATTCATGGGCGGCATTGTCGCGCGAGCCTGGGGCCCTGGCCACTGGCAGACGTGAAGCTCCAGAACACCGCAGCCCATCTGGCCGCCACCCAGGACGGGCGTACGATGACCGGACTGCCGGACCTGCCTGCACCATGCCAGCCGCCACCCCCCTGCCCACCCGCGCCTTGTGGCTGCTCGCCTTGCTGACGCTGGTATGGGGCACCAACTGGCCGCTATTCGTCTACGCGGTCCAGGAGGTGTCGGTCTGGACCTTTCGAGCCTTCGCGCTGCTGGCGGCCGGCAGCACGCTCCTGGCGGTAGCCCGATGGCGAGGCCTGTCGCTGGCCGTGCCGCGGGGAGACTGGCCCACGCTGCTGTGGGCAAGCCTGGCCTACCTCGTGGTGTGGAACGTTGCCAGCGCGTACGCAGCGGTGATGCTGCCCTCGGGTCAGGCTGCCATCCTCGGCTTCACGATGCCCCTTTGGGTGGCACTGATCGCTTGGGCGGCCTGGGGCCAGCGGCCCTCGCGCCGCGTCGTGCTGGCGCTGCTGCTAGGCGCCACCGCGGTGGGGCTCCTCCTGTGGCGCACGCTCCCTGGCGGAGCCCAGGTTCCCGCCGGGTTCGCGCTCGGACTGCTGGCGGGGATCGGCTGGGCGACGGGTACGCTGATCCTGAAACGCCGGCCGCTGTCCATGCCTTTGCTGGCTGCCACCGGGTGGCAACTCGTGCTGGCCGGCCTTCCGATCGCACTCGTCGCGCTGGCCACGGGCGAGGGGCTGCGCGAAGGCCGCTGGTTCATCCCCTCCTGGTCAAGCCTCATCGCGATCGCCTACATCACCTGGGTGCCGATGACGGTGGGGAACCTTGCCTGGTTCGCCATCGTCGGCCTCCTGCCTGCGCAAATCGCGGGCCTGTCGTCGGTGCTGGTTCCGGTGGTGGCGATGATTTCGGGTGCCCTGCTGCGCGGGGAGCCGCTAGGCCCCGTGGAGGCGGCTGCCATGGCTTGCAGCGCGGTGGCACTTTGGCTCTCGTTGGGCAGCCGTGCTTCGTCCGATCGAGCATCGGGTGCGACGCAACGATGACAGCTCGCACCTCAGCAGACACGCCAGGGCCATCCAGGGCCTGAAGAGGCTCCGTGACCCTCTCCACGGCGACGGCCGCGCCGTTGCTCGACGCCCGGGGCGGAGCGCAGACGCCATCGGAGCCCGCTCAGGCGGTTCACAGGTAAGGTGTTGGCGGAGTCGGAGGGATTCGAACCCTCGATGCAGGTTTTGCCCACATACTCCCTTAGCAGGGGAGCACCTTCGGCCTCTCGGTCACGACTCCACGGCCCAGATTCTACCGGAGCCCTTGACCCGCCAACCGCGGCCTCAGGCAGCAGGCGCGCTTTCCAGCTCGAAAGCCCGGTGCAGCGTGCGCACGGCCAGCTCCATGTACTTCTCGTCGATGACGACGCTCGTCTTGATCTCGCTGGTGGAGATCATCTGGATGTTGATGCGCTCCTCGCTGAGCGAGCGGAACATCCTCGCGGCCACGCCGGCGTGGCTCTTCATGCCGATGCCCACGATGGAGACCTTGCAGATCTTCGGATCGCCCGTCATCTGCGTGCCTTCCATCCCCGGCAGCACCTGCGTCTTGAGCACCTCGGCCACGCGCGCATAGTCGCCGCGCGGCACGGTGAAGGAGAAATCGGTGCGGCCGTCGTGCGAGACGTTCTGGATGATCACGTCCACATCGATGTTGGCCTCGGCCACCGGGCCGAGGATCTGGAAGGCCACGCCCGGGCGGTCGGGCACGCCCACGAGGGTGATCTTGGCCTCGTCGCGGCTGAAGGCGATCCCGGAAACGACGGCTTGCTCCATCTTCTCGTCCTCTTCGAAAGTGATCAGCGTGCCCGAACGGGCCTCCTCGTCGAGCGGGATGTCCCACGGCGTGAAGCTCGACAGCACCCGCAGCGGCACGCGGTACTTGCCGGCAAACTCCACCGAGCGGATCTGCAGCACCTTGGAGCCCAGGCTCGCCATCTCCAGCATCTCCTCGAAGGAGATGGTGGCCAGGCGCCGGGCCTCAGGCACGATGCGTGGATCCGTCGTGTACACACCATCCACGTCGGTGTAGATCAGGCACTCATCGGCCTTCATGGCGGCAGCCACCGCCACTGCGCTCGTGTCGCTGCCGCCGCGCCCGAGTGTCGTCACATGGCCCAGCTCGTCGATGCCCTGGAATCCCGTGACGATGACGACGCGGCCAGCCGCGAGGTCGCCTCGGATACGGGCATCGTCGATGGCTGCAATCCGTGCCTTGGTGTAAGCCGAGTCGGTGCGTACCGGCACCTGCCAGCCCGTGTAGCTCACGGCCGGCGTGCCTTCGGCTTGCAGCGCCAGGGCCAGCAGCCCCACCGAAACCTGCTCGCCCGTGCTCGCGATCATGTCGAGCTCGCGTCGCGCCTCGGTGCTCAGCGCCTCCGGCATCAGCTCCTTGGCCAGCCCGAGCAGGCGGTTCGTCTCGCCACTCATGGCCGAGGGCACGACCACCAGCTGGTGGCCGGCACGCACCCACTTGGACACGCGCTTGGCGACGTTTCGGATGCGCTCGGTCGACCCCATCGAGGTGCCGCCGTACTTGTGGACGATCAAGGCCATCGGAGCAGATCCTGCGGGGAGCGTCCCCGCACGTGAAAAACCCCTGATTCTATCGTGGGATGCTGCGGCGCAGCATCACCGACGCGGCACCCGCGGAACGGTGGGCTGCAGCGGCAGCGGCAACCCGAGGGCCGCGGAACCGGATGCCGCCATGCGCGCGGCAAGCACCGACGTCAGCACGCCCTTCACGAGCCGCAGCCCGCCGGCGGGAGTCGGCCAGCGCGAGCCGCCACGCGCGCCGGGCAGCTCCAGAACCAGGCGCTCCACCAGCGAGTCGGGCACGCCCGCATCGAGCTGCCGGGCGAGCCACAGCCTCAGCAGGCTGGCCCGCCGGTGCGGCGCCAGCGCGACCCACTGGCGCACCTCGATGCCCCCGCCCTCCACCTCGCAGGCCTGCAGATCGAGCCCCGCGAGATCGGCAGCGCAGGCGTGCTCCTCGTACAGACGTCGTGCCGCGCCGGCCAGAGCCGCCTCCGCGTGCGGGAAGGCCGCGGTGAGCGCGGGCCAGACCATGGTGCGCAGCCGGCTGCGGGCAAAACGCGGATCGGCGTTGCTCGCGTCGTCGACGTACGTCAACCGGTGCCGGCGCACGTAGGCTTCGATGGCCGCGCGCGGCTGCTCGAGCCACGGGCGAAGGAACTTCACACCCGCATGGTCTCGCTGCGTCCCCATGCCGCCCATTCCGGCACCCCCGGCGCTGCGCAAGGCCTGCAGCAGCACGGTCTCGGCCTGGTCGGTGCGGTGATGGGCGAGCAGGACACATTCGGCGCCGACCTCCCGTGCCATGTGTGCCAGGGCGTCGTAGCGCCCGCGGCGTGCCCAGGCTTCGACGCTCTCACCGGCAGCTGGCGCTCCCTGCAGGCGATGCACGCGCAAGGTCACCGGCCACCCGGCCCGCGCCCACCGGGCGCACTGTCGCGACACGTGGCGCACCCACGCATCGGCCTGGGGCATCAGCCCGTGGTGCACATGCAGCGCCACCACCTGCACCGGCGAACCGCGGGCGGCGTGTGCACAGGCATGCAGCAAGGCGGTGGAATCACGCCCAC